>JAEDOK010000004.1 GCA_016302005.1 Oscillospiraceae bacterium
TCCGCTTCGGCAAGGAGGACAACTTCTGGGAGCATGGCTCCGGCCCGTGCGGCCCCTGCTCCGAGGTCTACTATGACCGCGGCGAAAAGTACGGCTGCGGCAAGCCCGGCTGCACCGTCGGCTGCGACTGCGACCGCTATATGGAGATCTGGAACAATGTCTTCTCCCAGTTTGACAATGACGGCCACGGCAACTACACCGACCTGGTGCAGAAGAACATTGACACCGGCATGGGCCTGGAGCGTCTGGCAGTGGCCTGTCAGGACGTCGATTCCCTGTTCGACGTGGACACCGTGATGAACATTACCAACAAGGTGACGGAGATAACCGGCGCAAGCTACGGCATGAGCCACGAAAAGGACGTCTCCCTGCGGGTCATCACCGACCATATCCGCGCTTCGACCTTTATGATCGCCGACGGCGTGCTACCCTCCAACGAAGGCCGCGGCTATGTTCTGCGTCGGCTTCTGCGCCGCGCGGCGCGTCACGGCAAGCTGCTGGGCGTCAACAAGCCCTTCCTCTGTGAGGTCGTCGAGACGGTCATCCATGAAAACGAGGGGCACTATCCCTATCTGCGGGAGCGGGCCGAATATATCACCCGCGTGGTGCGCGTGGAGGAGGAGAACTTCGCCAAGACCATCGACGGCGGTATGCGCATCTATGAAGAGATGCTTGCAGCCCATAAAGAAAAGGGAGAGAAGATCTTCTCTGGCGCGGACGCATTCAAGCTCTATGACACCTACGGCTTCCCCATTGACCTGACCATTGAGATGGCGAAGGAGGAGAGCATGGAGGTCGATCAGGACGCTTTCCGCAAGCTGATGCAGGAGCAAAGAGTTCGTGGACAAGAGGCACAAAAGGCACTCGGTGACCTCGGCTGGGCCGGTATGGACTTCGGTCAGGAGATCCCCGCGACGGAGTTTGACGGCTATGCGAACACGACGACGCAGGGCAAGGTGCTTGCCATCGTCGCCGAGGACGAGTCCCGCGACGAGATCGCCGGGGGCGTCGAGGCCGTCATCGTGCTCGACCGCACGACGATGTACGCCGAAATGGGCGGCCAGGTTGCCGACCATGGCACGATCGAAGGCCCGGACGGCGTCTTCGAGGTCACGGACGTGCAGAAGAACAAGGGCGGCAAGTATATGCACTACGGCGTGGTGAAGACCGGCACGATCAAGCTGGGCGACACCTGCACCGTGTCCATCGACCTTGAGCGCCGCAAGGCGATCTCCCGCGCACACACTGCGACCCACCTGCTGCAGACCGCGCTGACGCGCGTCGTCGGCGAGCACTGCCATCAGGCCGGCTCGCTGGTCGAGCCGGATCATCTGCGCTTTGACTTTACCCACTTCTCCGCCGTCACGCCCGAAGAGCTGATGTCCGTCAGCAATGCGGTCATGGAGATGGTGCTCGGCGGCAGCGAGGTCGATACGATGATCCTCCCGATCGAGGAGGCGAAGAAGCTCGGCGCGACCGCGCTGTTCGGCGAAAAGTACGGCGATACCGTCCGCGTTGTCAAGATGGGTGACGATTCACTGGAATTCTGCGGCGGCACGCATTTGGACAACACCGCAAAGGTCGGTCCCTTCCGTATCTCCTCCGAGGCGTCCGTTGCCTCCGGCGTGCGCCGCATTGAGGCGTACACGGGTAAGCTTGTCCTGCAGCAGACGGAGCAGATGAACCACATGCTGCTCAGTGCGGCGGAGGAGCTGAAGACCACGCCGAAGGAGCTTCTGACGCGTGCGCACGGCGTGATGTCAGAGATCAAGGAGCTGAAGCAGGACATTGACCGCATGAAGGACAAGCTGTTCTCCGGTGAGGTCGAGCGCGTGCTGTTCTCTGCAAAGAATGTCAAGGGCTTGAAGGTGCTTACCGCCGTGCGAAATGATGTCGCGCCTGCCGATCTGCGCAAGATGGGCGATCAGATCCGCGACCGCGCTGCGGACGCGGTGGCGGTGCTTGCCGGCATACAGGGCGAAAAGATCACGATCCTCGCCGTCTGCGGCAAGGACGCAGTTGCCCGCGGCATCAAGGCGGGTGCGCTAGTCAAGGAGGTCTGCACGGTCTGCGGCGGCTCCGGCGGCGGCAAGCCCGATTCCGCAATGGGCGGCGGCAAGGACGCGCTCAAGCTCGACGATGCGCTGGCGATCGTGGACGGCTTCGTTGCCGACAACGCGAAATAAGGAGAGGATATCATGAACGACTGCATTTTCTGTAAGATTATCGCGGGGGAGATCCCCTCGAAGAAGCTCTATGAGGACGAGCTGTGCCTCGCGTTTTATGACATTCAGCCGCTTGCGCCGCAGCATTTCCTCGTGATCCCGAAGGAGCATCTCACGGGTGCAAATCAAATTCATGAGGCGCAGGAGCAGTTGGTCGGGCATATTTTCAATGTCATTCGGAAGCTCACGAGTGTGCTGGGCTTCTCCGACGGCTACCGCGTTGTGACAAACTGCGGCGAGGATGCGGGGCAGACCGTCAAGCATCTGCATTTCCATGTCCTCGGCGGGAAAACGCTGGGCAGCTTTAACTGAGTTTTGATGCGCTGATTCCTGTTGCTTCGTGCACGCTTTCGTATTTGTCATTGCGAGCCGAGGAACGAGGCATGGCAATCTGCCGAGATTTCCTGCACGCCGGCGGCTGATAGCCGCCCCTACGGCGTGATTAGGAAATGCTGTTGTAGGGCGGGACATGTCCCCGCCCTACAGGAAATTTGGAGTTTTTTGAAAAAGGACAGGGGCGGGCGGTGGCTTCGCCCCTTTTTCCGAAGGGAGGGCGGCAATGCGGCGGCTTGCGATATTTGCGTGTTCCTTCGCGGCGGCAGCGGCGCTGTATGTTTGGCTGCTTCCGCGCGTTGCCGCGCTTCCCGTCGCCGGTGTGCTGCTGGCGGCGGCATTGGTGTTGCGGTTTTTCCGCACGTCCATGTGCGAACGGGCGAAGCTCTGCGCCCTCGGACTTGCCGTGGGGCTTTTATGGTCATGGAGCTATGAGCTTGTCAAAATAGAGCCGCTGCGTGACTACTGCGGAGAAGAACGGCTGATTTCCGTAGAAGTCAGCGATCTGCCGCAGGAGACGAGCTACGGCTGCCGCGTGAAGGCAAGATTGGCTGGCGGAAATATCCTGCTCTATTTAAACTGTACGCCTGATACGATCTCCCTCGGAGACACTGTGACGGTGAATGCCGAAGTTGTCGATGTCTCGAGGGGCAGCGGCGATTCGGAAAACCTTTATTATCAATCCCAAGATATCTCCCTTTTGGGCTTTCAGCGCGGGGATGCGGAGATCACCCCTGCGGAAAGCCTTCCGCTGCGCTGTTATCCGACGGCAGCCGCCCACGCGATCCGCAGTCATATTGACAGGCTGTTTCCCGAAGACACCGCCGGCTTTGTCCGCGCGCTTTTGACGGGCGACCGCTCCCGGCTTTCCTACCGCACGCGCAATGAGATGTCAATTGTAGGCATTTCACATGTCGTTGCTGTCTCCGGCATGCATGTTTCACTTCTGGTCGGGGCGATCATGCTCTTGTGCCTGAAGCGGCAGAGACTCGGTGCGACCATCAGCATTTCGGTCATGCTCTTTTTTGCGGCAATGCTTGGCTTCACACCCTCCGTCATGCGTTCGGTCCTCATGAACGCTTTGATCCTCCTTGCACCTTTGCTGAGGAGGGAAAACGACGCGCCGACCGCTTTAAGCTTTGCCCTGATGGTCATTCTTGCGCTGAACCCATGGGCGATCGCCAATCTCAGCCTGCAGATGTCCTTCGGCGCGATTGCGGGCATCTTTCTGCTCACGCCGCGCATTTACCGCGTACTGCTGCGCCTGCTGTATGACAGAGCGCTGCAAAGGCGCGTGCCGATCCTTTCAAAGCTCCTCCGGAGCGGTGCGTCGATCTTCGCTGCGAGTCTCGGCGCAACGGCGCTGACGCAGCCGTTGCTTGCGCAGACCTTCGGCTCCGTGTCACTGATCGCGCCTCTGACGAATCTTTTGGTGCTGCCCCTGATCAGCTTGATTTTTCCCTGCGCCTTTTTGCTCCTCTTGGCGGGCTGGCTGCTGCCAAGTGTCGGAGCGTTCGCGGCAACGGCGCTTTCCTATCCCATCCGCGCCGTGCTTTGGCTGGTGCGGACGCTGGCAAAGCTGCCTTATGCGGCGGTCTATACGAACAGCGGTTATATCGTTGCCTGGCTCGTACTGGTGTATGTTTTGCTGGGGGTCTATTTCCTGCCGTTGAAGCGAAAAATGCACCCCGCCGCGCTGCTTTCCTGCGTGGTCGTGACGCTCGTCGGCGCTTGCTGCTTCTCCGCATGGGAGCCGGGGGAAATGGCGGTAACTGCCTACGACGTGGGGCAGGGACAGTGCGTGCTGCTGCGGAGCGGAGACTTTACAGCCCTCGTTGACTGCGGCGGCGACAGCGGCGACGCGGACGGCGAGACGGTCGCCCGCTCCCTTTTGATGTCCGGCAGGCGGCGGGTTGATGTGCTGGTGCTGACGCATTATGACACCGACCATGTCTGCGGCGCTGTGCAGCTTATGGCAAGGATAGAGATCGGTGAGCTGCTGCTTCCTGTGGTCGAGGATGACACGGACAATTGCGAACGGCTGATACAGGAGGCCGTTTCGGCGGGCGTGCCCTACCGCTTTATTGCGCAGGATACGGTACTTCCTGCGGACGGCGGGACGCTCAGCCTTTTTGCGCCGACGGACGGTTCTGCAAAAAATGCTTCGCTTGCCGCATTGCTCTCTGCGCAGGAATATGATATACTTGTCACGGGCGACATGAGCAGCGCGCAGGAGCGGGAGCTGCTGCAAACGCACACGCTTCCCGACTTGGAGGTGCTGGTCGCGGGGCACCACGGCTCCAAAACCTCGACGAGCGAGGAATTGCTTTTGGCGACTGCGCCCGACATCGTCCTAATCAGCGTCGGGAAAAACAGCTACGGGCATCCGACTCCGGAGGTGCTTGCGCGCATCGCCGCTATCGGCGCGGCGGTCTACCGCACGGATCGGAACGGAGATATTACAATCTTGAGGTAACGAGATGGCAAAGAAGCAGAGCGGCAGTACAAAGGGCTTGGAACAACTGAAAAATGATCTGAAGCAAAAATCACCCGCCCGCTTCTATGTGTTTTACGGCGAGGAGGACTATCTGCGCCGGTATTATACGGAGCAGCTCAAAAAGCAGGTGCTCGACGAGCTGACGGAGGACTTTAACTTTCACCGCCTGACTACGGAGAATTTTTCCCTGCAAACGCTCTCGGACTCCTTGGAGGCACTGCCGATGATGGCGGAGCGCTCCTTGGTGCTGGTCGAGGAGGTCGATCTTTTCGAGCTGAACGAGAGCGACCGCGAAAGGCTGACGGCAATGCTTGCGGATGTGCCGGAGTATTGCTGCCTCCTGCTGACCTATACGGACTTTAAGCCCGACAAGCGCATGAAAAAGCTCTGGGACGCGCTGGAAAAGAACGCGGTGCTGGTGGAGTTCCGCTACCAGAGCGAGAGCGATCTGCGGCCATGGCTCCTGCGGCATTTCCGTGCTGCAGAAAAGCAGATCGCGCCGGAGCTTTGCGGTTATCTATTGCAGCAGTGCGGGCTTTCCATGACGCGGCTGCACGGCGAAATTCAAAAAATCTGCGCCTTTTCCGGGGCGGAGACGATCGTCCGCGCGGACATCGACGCGGTGGTGGAGCCGACCTTGGATACGGTGGTCTTTCAGCTCAGCGACGCGCTGGCGCAGCGGGACTTCGCCTTGGCGCTGGGACGGCTGAATGAGCTGCTGAAAATGCAGATCGAGGCGATCCCTATTGTCGCCGCCATCGGCGGGCAGATGCGGCGGCTGAACGCGGCAAAGGTCCTGCAGGCGGAGGGGAAGGGAGCGTCGGAGCTGGCATCTGTTTGCGGGCTTGCTCCCTACGCCGCAGGCAAGACGATGACGCAGGCGCGGCGCCTTTCTGAGCGCTTTTGCAGGCAGGCGGTGCTTTTATGCTGCGAGACGGACTACCGGATCAAGACCTCCTATGACGAACCGGAGCGCTTGCTGGAGACGCTGATTTTGACCCTTGCGGAGGAGGCGCGGCATGATTAAGCTCCGGCAGGCGATCGTTGTTGAGGGGCGGTATGACAAAAACACGCTGTCCCAGCTTGTGGACGCGCCGATCTTTGAGACAAACGGCTTCGGCGTGATGAAGGATCGGGAACTGCTCGACTTTCTCCGCCGCGTGGCGCAGACGAGAGGCTTGATCATTTTGACGGACTCGGATGGGGCGGGTTTCGTCATCCGCAATTTTCTAAAGGGCGCGCTGCCGAAGGACAAGGTGCTGCACGCCTATATCCCCGATATTTACGGCAAGGAACGCCGCAAAACCCATGCGGGCAAGGAGGGCAAGCTCGGCGTGGAGGGTATGACACCCGAAATTTTACTTTCTGCCCTCCGAAACGCGGGCGCGCAGACGGAGCAGACCGACGCGCCCACGGAACGCATTACAAAGACAGATCTGTTTCTCGCGGGACTGTCCGGCGGCGCAGGCAGCGCGGAAAGACGCGCAAGGCTGCAAAAGGAGCTGCGCCTGCCTGCGCATTTGGGCGCGAACGCCTTTTTAGACGCGCTGAATGTGCTGATATCCCGTGAGGAATTTATGATACGATACGGAGAACACCATGATTGACATTTCGGTAAAAGACCTGGTCAAGTCCTTTGAGGTCGGGCAGACGCTCCTGGACGGATTGAGCTTCGATATCAGCGAGGGCGAGTGCGTCGGCATTATGGGGCGCAACGGGTGCGGCAAGACGACCCTGTTCCGCCTCCTGACGGGTGAGCTGACCCCGGACGAGGGCGAAATTACGATCGCTGCGGGCAAACGCCTCGGCTTGATCTCGCAGATCCCCCATTATCCTGCGGGCTACAGTGCCGAAGATGTCCTGCGCACGGCGTTTGCGCCCTTGGAGGCGATCCGCCGCAAAATGGAGGCACTGGCGGAAAAGCTCACGGCTTCCGCGCCGAAAGCCCTCTTAGACGAATATGACCGCCTGAGCAACGCCTACCTGACCGGCGGCGGCTACGAACAGGACACGGAGATCGACAAGATCTGCAACGGCTTGGGCATCCCGCAGGAGATGCGCAAGCAAGAATTTGACCGCCTCTCCGGAGGGGAGAAGACCCGTGTGAATTTGGCGCGTCTGCTGCTGGAAAAGACGGACATTTTGCTTTTGGATGAGCCGACCAACCATTTGGATTTGAAAAGCGTGGAGTGGCTGGAGGAATACCTGCTGAAATTCAAGGGCACGGTGCTGACCATCTCCCACGACCGCTTTTTCCTGGACCGCGTGGTCGGGCGCATCATCGAGATCACGGGCGGAAAGGCGGACTTTTACAGCGGTAACTATACCTTCTATTTGCAGGAGAAGCAGGAGCGCTTCAATCGCCAGTTCAAGCAATATGAGCAGGAGCAGGCGAAGCTGAAGCAGCTCGGCTATACCGTGGAGCGCATGAAGGGCTGGGGCATCAACAACCGTGTGCTCTACCGCCGCGCAATGTCCATCCAGCACCGCATGGAGCGCATCGAAAAGACCGAACGACCGACGAAGGAAAAGACCCTCCGCGCCCGCTTCGGGGAGAAGGACTTTCACGGTGACGAGGTCTTGTCCGTTAAGGGTCTGGCAAAGCGGTTCGGAGACCGGACGATTTTTTCTGACATCGAGCTTAAGGTGCAGGGCGGCGAACGGATCGCCCTTTTGGGAGACAACGGCACAGGAAAGACGACCTTTTTGCGCGTTCTGCTCGGCGAGCTGGCGGGCGAGGGGAAAATCAAGTTCGGGCCCTCGGTCAAGTGGGCGTATCTGCCGCAGGTGATCCATTTTGCCCATCCGGAGCGGACGCTCTATGACACGATGCTCTATGAAAAGAACTGCACGCCCCAGTCGGCGCGGGATCGCTTGGGTGCGTTCCTGTTTTCGGGCGAGGATGTGTTTAAAACAGTGGGCACGCTCTCCGGCGGCGAGCAGTCGCGGCTGCGGCTGTGCATGCTGATGGATGAGAAGATCAATCTGCTCATTCTGGACGAGCCGACCAACCATCTGGATATCGCCTCCCGCGAATGGGTCGAGTGCGCGGTGGACGAATATGAGGGGACGCTGATCTTTGTCTCCCATGACCGCTATTTTGTGGATAAGTTCGCCACGCGCATTTGGGAGTTGGAGGACGGAAAAATCCGTGATTTCCCCTGCGGCTACGCCAAATACCGCGCGATCAAGGAGCATGAGGCGGCGCAGCGGGTGCAGCAGCCGAAGAAGAAGGAGAAAGCGCCGAAGCCGACGGGCGGCAGCAAGGAGACGGAAAAGCTCGTGCGCCGTTTGGAGCGCGAGATCGACGCGCAGGAGCAGAAGCTTGCCGCATTGGAGGAAGCACTTGCCGCCGCCGCGACGGATTATCAGGAGCTTTTGCGTCTGACGGAGGAAAAGGAGCGCGAGGAAGCCATGCTGGAAGATTTGATGGCGCAGTGGGAGTCTGCAATGTCTGCGCTGGAATAAAATTTCTGCGTTTGGCAGCAATCGGATACAATTATGCTGCAAATTGGAAATATCATTTAGGCAGCAAAGAGATTGCCACGACCGGTGTGCGCACCGGTCTCGCAATGACAAATGGGGCAGATGTTTCATGTCATTGTCGATCAGTCCTTTGTAGGGCGGGGACATGTCCCCGCCGACCGCGAAGCGGCAGACGGTACGGGTGAATAAACTTGTGTGCAGTTCGTAGTTCTGCACGGCGGGGACATGTCCCCGCCCTACAGATTATTTTGAAATCAAATGCGGCGCGGAAAGCGCTGTGTGGATCGGAAGGAGAATATTGATTATGAGTGAACAATGCAGCGGAAATTGCGCCTCCTGCGGTGAGAGCTGCGGAGAGCGGACACAGGAGAGCTTGCTTGCCAAGCTGAACGATAAATCCAAGGTCAAGAAGGTGATCGCGGTCGTCTCAGGCAAGGGCGGCGTCGGCAAGAGCACCGTCACTGCTATGCTGGCAACGGCGATGCAGCGGGCGGGCAAGCGCACCGCGATTTTAGACGCGGACATTACGGGCCCCTCCGTGCCGAAGGCGTTCGGCGTGTGCGAATGCGCGGGCGCGAGCGAGGAGGGTATTTATCCCGCCGTCAGCAGGACGGGCATTCAGATCATGTCCATCAACCTCCTGCTGGACAATGAGGAGGATCCCGTGCTTTGGCGCGGCCCCATCATCGCGGGCGCGGTCAAGCAGTTTTGGACGGATGTGTTTTGGGAGGACGTGGATTATATGTTCGTCGATATGCCTCCCGGAACGGGCGATGTGCCGCTGACGGTGTTCCAGTCCCTGCCTATTGACGGTGTGATTATCGTCACCTCGCCGCAGGAGCTGGTGTCAATGATCGTCGGCAAGGCGGTGCGCATGGCAAACATGATGAAGGTGCCCACCCTCGGCATCATCGAAAACTACAGCTATTTCCGCTGCCCCGACTGCGGAAAGCGCCACGAGCTTTTCGGCAAGAGCCATTTGGCGGAGGTTGCCGCAGAGTATCATCTGCCTGTCTTGGCGCAGCTTCCCATCGACCCGTCTGTCGCGGAGAAGTGCGACACGGGCAGAGCAGAGGAGCTGGACACGACCGCCATTGAGGCGGCGCTTGCGGCGATCATGGAATAACTTCTGCAAAATTTTCTGTTTCATAGGAACGCGGAGATAAAAAATACGTCTGTACAAGAGATGAATTGACAACGGAGGTAATCGCATGAAGAAACGTCTGTTTGCCGGCGCTCTGTTGCTGGCGCTGCTGCTCGGCACGCTGACCGGCTGCGGAAACAAGCTTCCCGCAGTGTATGTTCAGTCTGTTTCGCAGATCATGGGCTACGGCACGATGGGCGGCAGCAACGCCTGTGCCGGCGTCGTCGTTGCACAGAGCGAGGTCAAGGTCGAACGGGACGAAAGCCGCAAGGTCGCGGAGCTGCGGGTGGAGGTCGGACAGACCGTATCCGCAGGGGAAGTGCTGTTCGTCTATGATACCGACGAGATCCAGCTTACCATCGACAGGGCAAAGCTCGAGATCGAGCAGATGAAAAACACCGTCAAGGACTATACGGAGCAGATCACGCAGCTCGAAAAGGAAAAGAAGAGCGCGCCGGAGTCCGAAAAGCTCTCCTACACCGTTCGCATCCAGTCGCTGGAGGCGGATAAAAAGGAGACGGAGTATAACATTACCGTCAAAGAGCGAGAGCTTGCGGATCTGCAGGAAAATGTCGGCAGCGGCGCGGTCACTGCACCCATCGACGGTAAAATCAAGACCATCAATGAAAACGGCGGCTACGACAATATGACCGGTCAGCCGCTTCCGTACATCACCATGATCCAAGACGGCGCTTACCGCGTCAAGGGCAAGGTCAACGAGCTGAATCTGAGCGAGTTTTACGTCGGACAGACCGTGACCATCCGCTCCCGTGCGGATGAGACAATGACATGGACCGGCATGATCGCGGAGATCGACACTGCGCCGGAGACGAACAACAACGACGGAATGTATTATGATTACGGCTACGGCGTATCGGACGAAATGACCTCCACCAGCAGCTACCCCTTCTATGTCGATCTGGATACCGTGGACGGTCTGCTCCTCGGGCAGCACGTGTTCATCGAGGCGGGCGGCGGACTGACGGAGACGCTGGAGGGTGTTTCGCTTTACGCCGACTATGTCCTCGGCTCTGAGGAGGAGGGCTACTATGTTTGGGCGGCAAACGCAGACAATGAGATCGAAAAGCGTACCGTCACGGTTCGCTCGTTTGACGAGATGCTTTACTGCTATGTGATCGCCGAGGGCTTGACCGCCGAGGATCGGATCGCTTTCCCGGACGACAGCATCCAAGAAGGTGCGCCCGTGACGGACACGATGCCGGAGCCTTCCGACCCGGACGCGCCCATGGAAGGCGGCGAGATCAATGATGGCTTTATTGACGGCGGCTTTGTTGACGATGGCTTTATTGACGACGGCTTTATTGACGACGGGTATGTTGATGAAGGCTTTGTTGACGACGGTTTTAATTCCTTCCCGGAGGGAACCGACGATATCAGCGGAGGAATGACAGATGCTGGTTGAGATGAAGGACCTCTGCAAGGACTACCCGCAGGGCAAAGAGACGGTTCGCGTGCTGAAGGATGTCTGTCTGGAAGTGGAGGAGGGCGACTATCTTGCCATTATGGGACCGTCCGGCTCGGGTAAGACAACGCTGATGAATCTCATCGGCTGCCTCGATGTGCCGACCTCGGGCACCTATCTCCTCGACGGAGAAAACCTCCTCGGTGCGAGCAGCAACCGTCTGGCTGAGGTGCGCAATCATATGCTGGGCTTTGTGTTTCAGAGCTTTTATCTGCTGCCGAAGCTGAATGCAATGGATAATGTCGCCCTGCCGCTGATGTATGCAGGTGTGCCGAAAAAAGAGCGCCGTGCGCGGGCGATTGAGGCGTTGGAAGCCATGGGATTGGGCGAGCGCCTGCATTTTAAACCGAGTCAGCTCTCGGGAGGTCAGTGCCAGCGCGTTGCCATTGCCCGCGCCATTGTCGGAAAGCCCAAGCTGCTGCTTGCCGACGAACCGACAGGTGCACTGGATACCGCTGCCGGCGATCAGATCATGGATATTTTTGACGCGCTGCATGAGAGCGGAACGACGATCATCATGATTACGCATGAGCAAGCGATCGCAAACCGTGCAAAGCGCATCTGCTATATCCGCGACGGCGTCCTGACGGACGGCGGAAGGGAAGGTGAGCAGGATGCATAGAAAAGGCGTGAAGGTTGCGATCATTTCTGCACTCTGTGTCGTAACGGCAGTTACGGTCTTGGTTGGAGCGCTGTGGTATTTCGGCAGCAAAACCGATCCCGTCGAGGTCGTGCCGCTTAGTAATCACGTGATCGGCTATTTTGACGATTCCGTGCAGTATGACGGCATGGTGACGGCAGAGAATCTGCAATCCGTCTATCCCAGCGATACGCAGAGCGTGACGGAAGTTTTTGTCACGGAGGGGCAGACGGTGCGTGTCGGTGACGCACTTTTGAGCTACGACACGACTTTGACGGAGATTCAGCTCGAACGTAAGCGGCTGAATGTGCAACAACTGGAGCTGGATATAAAAAACGCGCAGGATGACTTAAAGCGCATCAACGCGATGAAGCCTTACAGCCCGCCGCCGACGCCGACAACGAAGCCGACGCAGCCGTCTTCCAACGCTACGCTGGAGCCGGTCACGCAAATGCCCTATTTCTTGGGCGGCAGCGGCACGCAGTCGGAGCCTTACCGCTGGCTTTGGTCGGAGGAACTGACCTATGACACGGCGTTTATCGAGGAAATGCTCACTGCGGAGAAAACGGAGATTTGGGTCTCCTTCGAAGTGCGTGAGCAAAACGCGATCAAGGGCGAGCTGTTGAATTGCTGGGGTCTGCATGTTACGGTAGAAATCTCCGAAACGCCGACAGAGGAATCGACGGATACACCCACCGAGGAATCGACCGATATGCCCACCGAGGAACCGACGGATACGCCCACCGAGGAACCGACGGATACGCCCACCGAGGAATCGACGGATATGCCCAACGAAGAACCGACGGAGCAACCGACCGAAGAACCGACAAACGAACGCACTCTGCGCTATGCATTCTTCGTTCCGGACCTGCCTGACCCCGATTATGACGACGAGCCGACGCAGCCGTCTACCGACTGGGTGGACGACAGCTCCGGCTATACGGCAGCGGAGATCGCGCAGATGCGCAAGGACAAGCAAAAAGAGATTCGGGATCTTGATGTCCAATACCGCATAGCGAAGGTCGATTATGAGCGCGCGCAGGAGGAAGCGGAGAACGGCACCGTCTATGCAAAGGTCGATGGCACGGTTACCTACCTTGCGGATCCTGAAGCCGCCCGAATGGACGGAACGCCGATCCTGACTATCTACGGCGGCGGATGCTATCATGTGCAGGTTGCCATCGGAGAATTTGAATTGGCAGCCTACCCTGTTGGCTCTGAGGTCACCGTCATGTCGTGGGAGAACTACGGGGTGGAAATCGCCGGAACGATAGAGGCTGTTTCTGATACTCCGGTGACCGGCAGCTACTACTATTATTACGGCGGAAACCCCAATGCCTCCCGCTATATGGCGACAGTCGCCGTACCGGCAGACGCGAATCTGCGCGAGGGAGAGTATGTCGGTGTGACCTTCCGCGGCGGCAACGCGGATGAAAACGCCATCTATTTGGAAGATATGTACATCCGCACCGAGGACGGTCACCCCTACGTCTATAAGCGCGGTGAGGACGGAAAGCTCGAAAAATGCGAGGTTCGCACGGGCGCTGTCTACTGGGGCTATACCGCCGTCTACGGCGACTTGACCGAGGAGGATTATATCGCCTTCCCCTACGGCAAAGCGGTCAAGGAGGGCGCCGATACCGTCGAGGGTGAGGATAACAATGGCTATTATGACTACGGCATTGTCTATTGAGAAGGGAGGAAGCTTCTGTGTTTGAAAGTATTTCACAGGCGCTGCAAAGCGTTTTCTCGCATAAGCTGCGCTCCTTCCTGACGATGCTCGGCATCATTATCGGCATCGCCTCCATCATCACCATCATCTCGAGCATTAAGGGCACCAATGAACAGATCAAGGAGAATCTGATCGGTGCGGGCAACAATGTCGTAACAGTCCAGCTTTATCAAAATGATATGCGGTACGATATGATGTATAATCAGAACCCTGTGGGGGTCTCCGTCATCGGAGAAGATGCCCGCGAGGAGCTGTGCAAGCTGGAGGGCGTGCAGGAGGTCTCTTTTTACCGCAGCCGTGAGTATGCCGAGAGCGTCTATTATTTGAACACATCGTTCAACGGCAGCGTTTACGGGATCGACGAGTGTTATTTCTCTGTCAATGATTACAGCATTCGGCAGGGAAGAAGCTTTACGGAGCATGATTTTGACACTGTGCGAAAGGTCGCGATCTTAGACGAGACGGCGGCAAAAACACTTTTCGGCAGCGACGATCCGGTCGGTAAGATCATTGAAATTGCAAAAGAACCGTTTACCGTCGTCGGCGTTGCGGTGCGCAGCAGTGCGTTTCAACCGGTGATCAACTCCGTGGAGGATTACTGGATGTATGCCGAGACGGGACAGGGCGTTGTCTTCCTTCCGGAGAGCGTATGGCCCATCGTCTACCGCTTTGACGAACCGCAGAATGTCGCCGTCCGTGCAACCTCGACCGATGATATCACGGCTGCGGGAAAATCGGTTGCCGACTATCTGACCGCGCACCAAATCACAGAGGCGACGGCAAAGAACGGCTTTTCCTACCGCAATGACGATCTATTAAAGCGAGCGGAGCAATTGCAGGAGATGAGTGAGTCTACCAATAACCAGCTCATTTGGATTGCAGGAATCTCACTGCTCGTCGGCGGCATCGGCGTGATGAACATCATGCTCGTCAGCGTGACGGAGCGCACGCATGAGATCGGTCTGAAAAAGGCAATCGGCGCGAAGCGGCGCAGAATATTGAGCCAGTTTTTGACCGAGGCGGCGGTGCTGACGGGCATCGGCGGTCTGCTCGGCGTGCTGGGCGGCATCGGAATGTCCAAGCTGATCTCTCACTTTATGGATACGCCGTCTGCCATCAGCGTCCCCGCGATCCTTGCTGCGGCGGTGTTCTCGATTCTGATCGGTCTGATTTTCGGCATTGTCCCCGCCGTCAAGGCGTCCAAGCTCAACCCCATCGAAGCCTTACGCAGAGAATAAATGACGATCACCCCGCCACCAAGGCGGGGTGATTCTTGTAAGTACGGTGTTGGGCGGGGAGAAGTGACCGTGCATGAAGAAGAAAAGAGATTGCCGCGTCGCTTCGCTCCTCGCAATGACAAAAAGGGTAACCACCCATGTCATTGCGAGGCGCTTGCGCCGTGGCAATCTCGCGCAGGCACTACCGATTGTGTACAAGGGCGGAAGAATGAAAAAAGATTGCTGCGTCGCTTCGCTCCTCGCAATGACAAAAAGGGGTAACCACCCATGTCATTGACGCAGCGTGTTGCGGTCTGCAATGATCAGCAGAAGCGTGAATTACCGCATTCTTTAAGGCTCCTCCGGCAAAGCGGCAAGGGATTTTTTCAGCAAGGTGCGGTATTCCTCTACGGCGCTTTTGGGGAATACTATGGTTGCTCTGCCGCCGAAGCTTGCGACCCATGCCAAAAAATTCGGAGAGACGGAGATGCTTGCGGTTATGGTAAAATGCCCCTCTCCGTCGGGGATCAGCATCGTATCCTCTCCGAAGCGGTCGAGGACGACGCCTGCCAATGCGTTCTCAAAGCGCAGCTTGACCCGCTTGCTGCTGCCGCGATACATGCCGAATACCTCCTTGGCATAGCTCGCGGGATTGAAATTGCGCATTTCCTCGGTCATCACGCGCTTCTGACCGGTCAATTGAATATTCTCCATCTTATCCACGCGATAATGCGTCAATCCGTGTCTGCTTCCGTGGGCGACAAGGTAGTAATTCTCGTCGTCCCACACAAGGGCGCAGGGGCTTGCGGTGTAAACGCCCGCGCGGAAATGCTTTTGCTTATCTACGCCACGGTCAAAGTAGCGGAAGGTGATTTGACTGTCCGCACCGATCGCCTCGTGCAAAAGGTCAATGTTGGCATAGCTCTTCTCGTTGCTGCTCTTCAGCCGCCCGGATAAAACGATCTGACGGCGCAAAAGCTCGGAGCCTTGTGTGGTGGACAGGGCAGCCAGCTTGCGAATCAGCGTCGCGGACTGCTTCTGTGTCAGAAATTTCGACGACAGCACCGCATCAACCAACAGCTTCAGCTCCGCCGGCGCGAAATCCCGCTGCGCGACATAATAGCCCGAGGGCTTGCCGCGCCGATAAAGAATGTCCGTGCCGTAGTCGTTGAGGGTGCGGATGTCGTCATAGATGCTCTTGCGTTCGGCACGAATATCCTTGCTCGCAAGATAGTCGATCAGCTCCTGCACGCCCGCAGGATGCGCCTCGTCGGTGTTCTGCCGCAGATAATCGCGCAGATACAGCAGCTTCAGCTTTTGCCTTTCACTCTTTGCCATAAAACCGCTTCTTTCCTTTTTTCTTAAGATACCATAAAGCGGCGTAGAAAAGCAAGAGGATGATGTTATTTTCCGCTCTTGACGATTTTGCGGATTCGTGGTATGCTATAACAAACTGCGGAAAGGAGAACTGTACTCCGCATGAAGTTGCATCGCAATGAGCATTTTTTCAAATGGGGTTTAACGGCGTTCCTCGTCTTTGTCGCCTGTGCCCTCTTTTGGATCGTGTTTTCCAATCTGAAGGGATTTTATGAGCTGATCCTCGACTTTTTTGACATCATCTCTCCTATCCTCTTCGGCTGCCTGTTCGCTTATTTGATGAATCCGGTGATGAAGCGGACGCAGCACCTTTTGGAGAAGCTCCTCAAAAAAACAAAGCTCTCCGAAGGAAAACAGTTGGTCTTGGCGAAGACCGGCGGCGTGATCGCCTCGCTGATCGTGCTCATGTTTGCGTTTTATGCGCTGATCGCGTTGATCGTGCCGAATATCGTGAGCAGCTTGGAAGAACTGCTGCAGGCCAGCAAGTTAGAGGGCTACTATAACCGCGTCAATACATGGGTAAATGAGGTTTTTGAAGGCTCCCGCTTTGAAGCATGGTTCCATAGGGCGCTCGACAGCGTATTGCAGTTTCTTACGGATTGGCTGAAGAAGATCGACCTCTCCAAGCTCCTCTCCGGCGTGACCAGCTCGGTCTACAATGTTGTGATGTTTGTCTTCAATATGCTGGTCGGCGTGGTTGCTGCGGTTTATATCCTGCTGTATCAGAAAAAGCTCTGCGCACAGTCGAAAAAGATCACGGTTGCTGTATTCAACACAAGACATGCCGACCGCTTGTTCGAGATCGCGCGCCGCACCAACCGCATTTTCAGCGGCTATGTCATCGGTAAAATTATTGACGCCATTTTTGTCGGCGTTGTGACGTATTTAGCCCTGCTGATCATGGGAATGCCCTTTGCGCCGCTGATCGCCGTCATTGTCGGCGTGACGAATATCATCCCGTTTTTCGGCCCCTTCCTCGGCGCGATCCCCTCTGCGCTCCTGCTGCTGATCGAGCAGCCGCTCGATGCGCTGTATTTTATCATCTTCATCCTTGTGCTGCAAATGATCGACGGCAACATCATCGAAAACCGTATTTTGGGTGAGAAGCTCGGGATCTCCGATCTTTGGGTGCTCGTCGCCATCCTTGTCTTCGGCGGGATCTTCGGCTTCGGCGGGATGCTCCTCGGCGTGCCGATTTTCGCGGTGCTCTATACGCTGATCGTTGACGGCGTAAACGGGCGCTTGCAGAGGAAACGCTATCCGACCGAAACGGATCTTTATTACAGTCTGCAATGTGTGGAAGACTTGCCCGTTACACCGCAGCCGAGTGCTTCCTTTGTCTCCATCGAGCCTGCCTATGATATGCATACGGCGGATGAGGACGACGAGGATTATGACGAATAATTTCATAAAAAGGGGGCTGGCTTTCAGCCCCTTTTTGCGTAAGTAGAAAAGGAGGTGCACACAGCTTGCTGCAAGCACTGAACGAATTATTTCAAACGGAGGGCGCTGCCGTGGCAAAGCTCTTTTGCACGGTTTGGCGCTTTGCCGCTCCGGCGCTGGCGCTTCTGATCCTGTGGCGGTGTGCAAAGCCGCTGCTTCGCTTCCGGCGGGAACCGGAGACATGGGCGTGGCTGGTCATGCCGGACGGACAGCAGCTCCCCGTGACCCACTGGGAGAATATCCTCGGACGCGGAAAGGGCAGCGATATCGTTATCGATTTCCCGACCGTTTCGCGCAATCACGCCGTTTTGACGCGCTATGACGACGGGAGCTGGTCGATTACGGACATCGGCTCCCGCGGCGAGGTCACGGTCAACGGGGAGACAGTTACCGTTTGCGCGTTGGAATACGGCGACAAAATCTCCCTCGGCGGCGTGGAAATGGTGTTGGCGCCGACCACGGCGGAGGAGGTCGAGGAGCAGAATTATTACCGCACGAAGCCCGCGAATATCGCCCTTCCCGGATTGACACTCCTGTTTTTGACCATCTTCCAGCTCTTGGCTGCCCTGCAATTCTGCATGACCAGCGACGCGGAGGAGGTTACCAACGCGGTCATCGGTTTTGCGGCGCTGGCAGGGATGCAATGGCTGCTCTTTGTCGTTTTTAAGCTCATACACCGCAGCAGCTTTGAGGTGGAGACCATTGCGTTTTTTCTGACGACCATCGGCATTGCCGTGATTGCCTCCTCCGACGCCTCGGAGGTCACGAAACAGCTCATTTGCGTGGCGGGCGGCATTTTGATCTATCTCGTCATCGGCTGGTCGCTGCGTGACCTGAGCCGCGCGAAGAAGTTCCGCTATGTGGCGGCGGTCGGCGGCGTGCTCCTGCTGGCGCTCAACCTGCTGCTGGGCAAGGAGATCAACGGCGCGCGCAACTGGATTCAGATCGGCCCCATGTCCTTCCAGCCCTCGGAGCTGGTGAAGCTGTGCTTCCTCTATGTCGGCGCGTCTACCATGGACCGCATCGTCACAAAGCGCAACCTGATCTCCTTTATCATCTATTCCGCAGGCGTCTGCGGCTGCCTTGCCCTGATGAATGACTTCGGCACGGCGCTGATTTTCTTTGTCGCCTTCCTTGTGATCGCGTTTTTGCGTTCCGGCAGCTTCGCGACAGTCACGCTTGCCTGCGCCGCGACGGGCTTTGCGGGCGTGATGGCGGTGCGCTTCCGTCCGCACATCATGAGCCGCTTTGCCACATGGGGGCACGCGTGGGAATATGCCCAGAGTGGCGGCTATCAGCAGACGCGCGCCATGATGTGCATTGCCTCGGGTGGCCTGTTCGGTCTCGGCGCGGGCAACGGCTGGCTCAAATATGTCGCCGCCTCGGACACCGACCTTGTCTTCGCCTTTGTCTGTGAGGAATGGGGCTTGATCCTCGGCGTGATCGCGGTTGCAGCAATCATCATTCTCGGCGTGTTTGTCGTGCGCTCGTGCATCGTCGGACGCAGCAGCTTCTATACCATCGGTGCCTGTGCCGCCATTGCTATTTTGCTGACGCAGACGATCCTGAATGTGTTCGGCACGATGGATCTGCTGCCCCTGACGGGCGTGACTTTCCCGTTCGTCTCCAACGGCGGTTCGAGCATGCTCTCCGCGTGGGGGTTGCTGGCGTTTATCAAGGCAGCGGACACCCGTCAGAACGCGAGCTTCGCGGTCAAAACGGCGCGTGTGGAGGAGGTAGAGACGTATGAATAAGCTGGCAAAGCGTGCATGGTTTGCCCTTGTGCTGGCAGGCGTGTTGTTGGTCGGTCTGCTTGTCATCGTTGTGCGGTATTTTAAGGACTCGCCCGACTGGGTCACCTTCCAAAGCAATCCGCATGTTTATAACAACGGCGTGATGGACAGCGGTACCGTCGTTGATCGGGACGGCACAGTCCTCCTCGATGCGACCGACGGCAGAAGCTATGCAGACAGCGAAACGCTCCGCAAGGCGATGCTGCACCTCCTCGGTGACACAGAGGGCAATATTACGCCCTATCTGCTCAACGAATACGGCGACGAGATGATCGGCTTTGACCGCATCAACGGCACACATCATACCGGCTCCGGCAGCGGAGAGCTGCGCATGACGCTCAGCGCGGATG
The DNA here is from genome assembly GCA_016302005.1 of Oscillospiraceae bacterium. The sequence goes on from JAEDOK010000004.1 coordinate 19,721, forward strand.
TGCAGCGCACCGCTCTGAACGCGCTGAACGGGCAAAAGGGCGCAATCGGCGTGTATAACTACAAGACGGGCGAGGTGCTGTGCATGGTATCCTCTCCGACCTTTGATCCGCTGAATGTGCCGGATGTGAATGCCGATCCGGAACGCTATGACGGCGTGTATGTCAATCGCTTCCTGCATGCGACCTACGCGCCCGGCTCCACCTTTAAGCTTGTCACGGCTGCGGCGGCACTTTCGGAGATGGACGATCTGCAAACCCGTACCTTCCGCTGTGAGGGCAGCGCACAGATCGGCAGCGAAACGGTCATCTGCAACGGTGTGCACGGGGATGTTACCTTTGAACAGGCGCTTGCGCAGTCGTGCAATGTCGCTTTTGCGCAGTTGGCGCAGGAGCTGGGTCCGGAGGTACTGACGCGCTATGTTGCGCGGATCGGTATCACGGACAGTATCGCTTTTGACGGCTTGATTACAAAACGCGGACATTTTGATCTCTCGGACGCAACGACCTATGAAGCGGCGTGGGCAGGCGTCGGGCAGTACACCGACCAGATCAACCCCTGCCGGTTTATGGTTTATATGGGAGCAATCGCCAACGGCGGCGAAGCGGCGCTGCCGTATCTGGTCGAAAGCGTCACCTTCGGCGGCAAAGAGAAATACAGCGCGGAGACGGAAACGACAGACCGTATTCTGAGCCGTCAGACGGCGGATGCATTGGCTGAGGCAATGCACTACGCTGTGGTCACGAACTACGGCGAGTGGAATTTCGGCGGATTGTATGCCGGCGCGAAATCCGGCACGGCGGAGCGCGGCGAGGGTCAGGCGGCAGATGCCTTGTTTGCGGGCTTTGTGCAGGATCCCGACTATCCGCTGGCATTCTTCGTGGTCGTGGAGGGCGGCGGCTCCGGCAGCGCAGCCTGCACCCCGATCGTGCAGCAGGTGCTCAACGCCTGCATTGCCGCCATGCAATAAACGGAGGAAGTTTTTTCAATCAGGAAAGAAAAGGTTTGACAAAAGCCGATTTTATACCAATCACCAATTAATATGTGCTTTGCACATTTTAATTGGTGGTCGGTCAGACTGTCAAAAAACTACAGCTTTGTCATTGCGAGACCCCGAAGGGGTCGTGGCAATCTCGCAGAATAATTTAGCATCTTGTATGTATTCCGGCGAATACGAAACTTTTTTATTAGATTGCCACGTCGCTTCGCTCCTCGCAATGACATGTCGGGGACTTTTTCGACACGCTGACCAATCACCAATTAATGTGTGCTTTGCACATTTTAATTGGTGATTGGTATGATCTCTCCGCTATGAAAGAATTTTTGCAGAAATCGCCGGAAAAAACACTTGACAGACGGCATTACAGATGGTATACTATCCGAGCAAAACAAAGAAGGCTGACTACCCGCCTCACCTTCAGCGAAAGCGAAAAGGTTCGATATCGAAGCTTTGGCGCAAAACTGTGCTTTTTCGGTTGCGGGTGCTGTCGGCATCCGCATTTTTGTCGTGTAATGGAGGTGCTTTACCATCGGCAAATTAGATCATCAGCTCAACGAAGAAATTCGGGACGAGGAAATTCGCCTGATCGGCGCGGACGGCGCAATGCTCGGAATCGTTTCTTCCGAGGCGGCGCTGAAAATGGCAGAGGAGCAGGAGCTTGACCTTGTCAAGATTTCCCCGAATGCCGTGCCGCCCGTCTGTAAGATCATGGATTACGGCAAATTCCGCTTTGACCAGCTCAAAAGGGAAAAGGAAGCGAAGAAAAACCAGCGTGTTGTCGAGATCAAGGAGATTCGTATGTCTCCGGGCATTGACACCAATGACTTCAACACCAAGATGCGCAGCGCGATGAAATTCCTCAAGGATGGCAACCGCGTCAAGGTCACTGTGCGCTTCCGCGGCCGCGAGATGGCGCATACCGATATCGGCGAGCAGCTTTTGATTCGATTTGGCGAAGGGTGCGCCGAGGTTGCAACCTTAGAGAAGAAACCCAAGCTCGATGGCAGACATATGTCCATTTTCCTGTCACCGAAAAGTGCAAAATAATTACAAAGGAGAAGTACCATGCCGAAACTGAAGACCCACAGCGGTGCAAAGAAGAGATTCAATCTCACCAAGACCGGTAAGGTCAAGAGAGCGCACGCTTTCAAGAGCCATATCCTCACCAAGAAGGACACCAAGCGCGGCCGTCGCCTGAGAAGCACGACCTACGCGGATGTCACCAATACGGAAGCCATCAAAAAGATGATTCCGTACAAATAATCGGATAGGAGGATACAAAGATGGCAAGAGTAAAAGGCGCGATGATGACGCGCAAGAGAAGAAATAAGACCTTGAAGCTGGCGAAGTCCTACTGGGGCTCCAAGTCCACGCATTTCAAGATGGCAAAGCAGGCGGTCAAGAAGTCCGGCGTTTATGCCTATGTCGGCCGCAAGCAGAAGAAGCGCGATTTCCGCCGTCTGTGGATCGCCCGTATCTCCGCCGCTGTCAAGCCCTACGACATGAACTATTCCCGTTTCATGAACGGTCTGAAGAAGGCGGGCATCGAGATGAACCGCAAGAGCCTGTCCGAGCTGGCGATCAACGACAGCGCTGCCTTTGCAGCTCTCGTCGATACCGCGAAGAAGGCACTGTAATTGATACTGCTTTACAAAAACCTCATCTGCACAGTTATGCAGATGAGGTTTTTAACATATTGCAGGACAAATAACAAGCCATACAAAGCTTCCGTAGGGCGGGGATATGTCCCCGCCGGTGCAGGAACTACCGACTGCGTACAAATTTGTTCCTGCGTACCGTCTGCCGCTTATGCGGACTGCGAGGACATATCCCCCGGTCTACTGGGGTGGGTGCAATCTCCGACTGTGGTTTTGTAATACTAAAAACCGATTAAAATATTCATTTCAATCGGTTTTCAACGCCGTACCGGCGTTGCATTTTCGCGATGATAAGGTAAGCATCGCGAAAATATGTCTCGTACCAATCACGATATCGCAATTAAAATGTGCTTTGCACATTTTAATTGGTGATTGGTATAAACGCGCAGTGGTTCCTTTTTAGGATGATGCCTTGACCTTCTTGACGAAGGCGGCAGGATCGGTGCTTTTGAAATATGCGCTCCCGGCAACCAGTACATTCGCGCCGTTTTCGCGGCAGATCAGCGCGGTTTTCTCATTAATGCCGCCGTCAACCTCCAGCTCGCAGGTCGGATTCTGCGCGTCAATATAGGCGCGGATCTGTTTGAGCTTCGGCATCATATCTTCCATAAAGGCTTGCCCGCCGAAGCCCGGCTCGACCGTCATCACCAAAATCAGATCGCAGTAGGGAAGATAGGGCAGCACCGCTTCGGCAGGCGTTTTCGGCTTGACCGAGATCGCGGGCTTCACGCCGAGGGCGCGGATGCGTTTCAGGGCGGCGAGGGTGTTTTCCTCCGTGTCCGCCTCGACATGGACGGTCAAGATATCGCTTCCCGCCTTGCAGAAGTCGTCCACATAGCGCAGCGGACGGTCGATCATCAGATGCACATCCAGGGGAAGCTCGGTGATCTTGCGGATCGCGGCGACGACCGGAATGCCGATCGTGATATTCGGTACAAAAATGCCGTCCATCACATCGACATGAACATAATCTGCGCCCGCCGGCGTTAAAGCGCGGATATCACGCTCCAAGTTTACAAAATCGGCGGAGAGAATGGAAGGGGATATTTTTGTCATACGACACCTCCGAAACATAGAATGGAAAGCAGCCGACGGAACTCCGACCGCGCAGACTGCAAAACGGCTGTAATGTGATTATATGCGAACTGCGCTGCAAAGTCAAATTTTTCCTTCGCATAAGTCCGCTTGCACGGTGCAAACTATGAGGGACATCAAAACGAAGGAGGAATGACACAATGAACTGCAATTGCAACGCAAACCGCTCGATCCAGTGCTCGGTGACGCAGTGCAAGCACCACTGCGACACGGAGAACTACTGTTCTCTGGAACAGATCCAGGTCGGCACGCATGAGAGCGATCCGACGGTCAAGCAGTGCACCGACTGTATGTCCTTCGACAAGAAATAAACCTTGACGGCTGCGGATGACCGCAGCCATTTTTTTATGCTTTTTTGGAGGCACGGCGCTCTTCCAGCCACATGCCGAGGACGCTGCCGTAAAAGAGAATGCAGATGCAGATATACAGCCAGAGCATTCCGATGGCAATGATGGAAAGGCTTCCGTAAAGAACGGAATAAGAGCCGGAAATGCGGACATAGAAGGAAAAACCGTAGGTGAACACCAGCCAGCCGAGCGCCGCGCAAATTGCGCCGACCAAAGCGCTGCGGAACGGCACCTTGCAGTTGGGAAACACGCGGAAGACCACCGTGAACAGGATCGTGAGCAGCACCAAAACGATCAGCTCACGGAACTGCAGCAGCTTCGCGAACAAATGCAAAATGGGAACGGACTTTCGCTCGCAGAAGGCGGCGACCTCCTGCCCGAAGCCGTGCATTACGAGGGTCAAAAGCAGGGCGGCAATGAGCAGCACCATATACAGCATACTCATCAGGCGGCGGTACAGATAGGAACGACTCTCCTCCGCGCCGTGAATGGCGTTCAGACCGAGCTGGATGCAATATACGCCGCGCGAGGAGGACCAGACCGCGACGATCGCCGTTACGGAAATCAAGGCGCTTGTGGAGTTTGCGCTCATATCGCTGATGATCCGCGCCAAAAGCGGCTCCAATACCTCGGGCATGAGACTTCCGATTGCAAGCAGGAGATCTTGCTCAGAATAGCCGATATACGGGAGCAGTCCCACCACAAGCATGATGGCGGGAAAAACAGAGAGGATAATATAGAATGCGGCGTTTGCGGCATAGATCGGAACACGATAGCTGCCGATCCGCTTCAAAAAAGCCTGCAGCTTTCGATAGTATTTCATCGGCATTCCTCCTAAGCACATTTTATCGCAAGCGGTGCGGAATGTAAAGCGTTTTTTCCTCACCGAAATTGACAAAGACGGCGAAAAATGCTATACTGATTAAAATATTATATGTTTCCGAGAGAGATTCATACGAGGCAGGGAAGTGACTTATGTATTATCATATCAGCAGCGCGATGGCAAGCTTTTGCAAATCGCAGGGGTTAGAGGCGGCGATGCGCTTGGTCAAGGACGCCGGCTTTGACAGCCTCGATTTTCCGTTCAGCGCCTACAGCTCCGCGCCGGATGCCCCGTTAAACGGGGAAAACTGGCGCGAGTGGGTGCGGGAGGTGCGCCGTATTTCGGAGCGCCTTGCCCTTCCGATCACGCAGGCACACGCGACTTGGCAGCAGGCGATCCCTGCGGATTTTCACTATGAGCCGCCGCAGGAGGTCTACTTCCGCACAATGGAGGCGTGTCAAACGGTCGGCTGCCGCAACTTGATCTTCCATCCGCTGCGCCAGTCGGAGCGGGTAGACAGTCTTGCGATGCGCCGCCGCATCCATGACTGGAATATCCGCTGGTTTCATGACCTGCTGCCAGCCGCGGAGCAATGCGGTATTGTGATCAACCTGGAAAACACCTTTGACTCGCACCATGTGCAGCAGCCGGGCGATCTGCCTTATCCTTATACCACCGCGCAGGATATGCTCGACCTGATGCATGATATCGGCAGCATGCGCGTGCAGCTCTGCTTAGACACCGGCCACGCAAACATCAGCGGGCAGGATATCCCCTCGATGATCCGCGCCTTCCGCTCCGACCTTGCCACGGTGCATCTGAATGATAATTACGGCTATATTACGCCCGTCTATGAGGATCTGCATCTGTTCCCGGGCTACGGCCGCATTGCTTGGGAGCCGATTTTTGCCGCGCTCCGTGAAGTGAACTTTAAAGGCGTGCTGAATATTGAGCCGATCGGGGAATTGAAGCACCTTCCGCGAGAGATCTGCCTCATCCAGCTCCGCGCTGCGGCGGAGACGCTTTCTCTCCTCAGCGGGGACGACTCGAAGAAACGCTGAATGCCCTCGCAAACTGTGGGAAATGTGCTTTGCTGTCCTGATCCCCGCTTTGCTGCATAGATTACTGTGTTGCCTCGGATGTATTATCCAAAAAGCACTGTGGATTTATCAAAACAAATGCACATTCCTCCGCTTCGATGAAATCTTACAAGAATCGCTTGAAAGACCGCGCGAAATGTGCTATACTGAATTCATATTAAGCAAAAGAAAAATTTTCTTTTTTTCCGGGTGAAATTCACCCAAAAGCAGTTCAGACTGTCAAAAACTCCGATTTTGTCATTGCGCAACCGGCGCACACATTAGTTGTGGCAATCGAAGGATGTTTCGCCTGTCCGTGCTCATGCAAAAACTTGAAACATTTTGAAGTGAGATTGCCGTGTCTCATGTGCATCCGTTTGCAGGGAATGGATGCTTTTGTGCCTATGGGGTATTGTTGGAGCGTTACTGCCGATCACCGAGCCTCGGTATCCGGCTGTATTGCTCATTTTGACAAATTGCTCCTTGCTATGCTTTGACATAGAGGAGTTTTTTGGCATCTTGGCTCCGCAGGGTGAACGAATCATACGCAAGACCTGTCGCGATTCCTTTTCACAGCACCGCAAAGCCCTCGAACCCCGTTTGGACGCAAAGACCCTTTCCCGGCAAATTTTAATTTTATAAAGGAGAAGAGATTGCACATGAAGAAAAAAGTTCTCAGCATGATTCTCGCGATCGCAATGGTAATTTCCATGTTCGCGGGACTCGCAACCACAGCAAGTGCAGCCGAGACAGCGACGTATTCCAAGTTGACGAAAGCGCCGACTGACTGGAGCGGCACATATATCCTCGTTTATGAGGATGCTACCAGCCCTGTGATTTGGACCGGCGTTGATGCTGCAAGCTGTAATGAAGCTGTAACAATCATCGACAGTAAAATTACTGTTGCTGCTACTGCGACCCTTACGATTGCGCCGATTGATGCCACTGCTGGTACTTACAGCATAATGGTCAATGGCGGAACCAACAATGGAAAGTATATCTACGGCACAAGCGGCAGCAACAAGATCAACTTTGGCACTACTCCCACGGCTAACACGCTGACTTATGAAACTGACGGTAGCGTTACTATTGCCAGCAATACTAGCGTGATGCGCTATAACCCCAATGCTAACAACTATCGTTTCCGTTATTTTAAATCTACCTCTTATAGCGCTCAAAAAGCAGTAACTCTTTACAAACTTGATGAGTCTGGTACTTCCTGCACGCACGCAAACGCAACCTCCAGCGTAACGACTGAGCCCACCTGCCGCACACCCGGTGAAAAAACCTTTACTTGCCCTGATTGCAATGTAACTTGGACTGAAACTATCCCTGCCACCGGCCATTTTTGGGGCGAAGCCGTTCAGACGACTGCTCCTACCTGCACCGAGGACGGTGTGAATACATACACCTGCTCTGTATGTTCGGGCACCAAGACCGAAGTCATCGCTGCCACCGGTCATACATATGTTGGCGGAACCTGCTCCGTCTGCGGCGCGGCAGAACCTGCACCTTCTTACTATGAGCCGCTGACTGCAGCTCCCGCTGCATGGGACGGCACCTATCTCATCGGTCACATTGCTGATGGCGCTGTTTGGATCTTCAACGGCACAGACGCTGCAAACGACTATGTTGTTGCAACACCCGCTGCAGATGGCAAGATCACTTATGCTGACGGCATGGCAATCGTTACCATCACTACCGTAGAGGGTGGCTACACTCTCCAGATTGGCGAAAAGTACATGTATTCCAGCGGCTCCGCCAATGGCCTGACCCTTGGCGCAACTGCAAATGCGAATGCACTTGCGTTTACGGCTGACGGTGTTGTCATTACCTATGGTTCTACCACGTTCCGTTTCAATGCTACCTCCGGTCAGGACAGATTCCGTTACTATAAGACTACCACGACCGGTACTGCGTACACCTATCCGACGCTGTACAAGCTGGTAGAAGAAGTTATTACGGACTGCCAGCACACCAACGCTACCGAAGTGGCTGCAGTTTCTGCAACCTGCACCACTGCCGGCAACAGCGCCTACTGGAGATGCCCTGACTGCGGCAAGTACTTCTCTGACGCAGCCTTCACCACGGAAACCACGTTGGAAGCTGTCACCATCCCGGCAACCGGTCATACTCCGGGTGCTTACACCAGCAACAATAACGGCACCCATACCTATACCTGCTCCGTCTGCAACCAGACTGTCACTGAGAACTGTATGGCAGTAGAGGTCGAGACGATCCCCGCTACCTGCACGA
>JAEDOK010000098.1 GCA_016302005.1 Oscillospiraceae bacterium
TGATGTGGCGCTCGTAGGCGTTCATCGGCTCGAGCGTGAAGTTGCGGCGGTATTTCACCGCTTTGGCTGCCATCTTATTGGCAAGCTGACGCAGGGATTCCTCCCGCTTGAGGCGGTAGTCGCCGGCATCAACGCTGATGCGCAGGCGCTTTTCACGGTCGCGGTTGATGGCGTAGCCGGTCAGGTACTGGATGGCGTCGAGGGTGTCGCCGCGTCTTCCGATCAGAAGACCTGCGTCGCCGCCGACCAGATCGGCGCGATAGCTCTCTTCATCGAGCTTGTAGGCGTGCGGCACGGCGTCGGAGCCCATATGCTCGAGCAGTCCCTTGAGGAAGCCTTCGATCTTCTCCTCTACACTGCCCGGCTCTGCGGGAGCATAGGTGCGGGCGGGCTTCGGCTGCTGCGCCTCCGGCTTGCGCTCGGCTTTCTTCTCCTGCTTACGCTCGGGCTTCTTTTCGGGGCGCGGCTCGGCTTTCTTTTCCGGACGCTGCTCGGCTTTCTTCTCGGGCTTGCGCTCGGGCTGCTTCTTTGCGGGCTTCTGCTCCGGCTCGGGCTTCTTGCCGGGGCGGGAGATCACGCCGGTGGTAACCGGGATCTCGGGGCGCTCCTTCGGCTTGGAACGGGAGGCGGAGGAGAGCGCCGTCTTGGGCGCGGTGTCCTCGTCGGGTACCTCGTAGGTCACCTTGACCTCCGCAGGGGACGAGCCGATGCCGAGGAAGCCGGAACGCGCGTTCTTGAGTACCTCGACGGAAACGCTGTCTCTGTCCAGCTTAAGCTGCGCCAGCGCCGCCTCGATGGCAAGCTCGATTGTCTTGCCTGTCGTGACTATATATTTTTCCATGATAACTCCTTATTCTTCGTCAGAGCGATAGCGGTCAGGCCGATAAGCCCTGCCGCGCGCATAGGGGCGGTTTTCCTCGCCGCCCAAAAGCTCCGCCGCCTCCTCGGGCGCAAGCCCCTGCGCGGCGCGCTTTTTTGCCTCGTAATCCTTTGCGGCAGCCTCGCGGCTTTGCTTATCGCGGAGCTGCTGCTTCTTTTTGCTGGTGTTTTCGGTGATGCCGTCGGGATTCGCAGCGCGTTTGGCAGCGCGGATGCGCTCCTTTTCCGCCTCCTCGGCGGCACGCTGGGCGGCTTTTTCCCGTTTGATCGCATCCTCGGCGTCATAGACCTTGCGGTAATGCTTCGTCAGGAAATAATCCTGCACGATGCCGAAAATGCTTTGGGCGATCCAGTAAATGGAGATGCCGAGGGGCATGATAAAGCCGAACCACACGGACATCAGCGGCATGAGCATATTCATGATCTTGCCGGTGGACGCCGACTTTGCCGCGACCTCGTCCTTCTCGCCGTTCTCGTCGCGAACGACGGTGGCATTCGTCTTCTGGCTGATGAACATGGACAGATAGTTCAGGCCGCCGGAGACCAACGGGATGATAAAGCCGCCGATCTCTGCCCAGGAACGCATCTTCCAGACCTTCCAGCTCGGCTTCAGACCGAGGTCAATGCCGCAGAAGAAGAAGTTCAGTGCTTCAACGCCTGCGGGAAGCACGGCTGCGTTGCTTGCGGCGCGGTACTGCCAATAGACATCGAGCTTGTCCACCGCAACGCCTTCCAACGCAGCAAGGCTTTCCTTGACGGCAGTGATCTGCTCACTGCTCAGGTGGAGCAGGTATTCCAGCGGCTCGCGGATGACGTTATACAGCGGGATGAGAATGAGCAGGGGGATAAACGCCCAGAGGCAGCCGCCGGTCATGCTGGCGCCCTCTTCTTTATAGAGCTTCTGCACCTCCTGCTGGTACTTCGCCTTATCGTCGCCGCAAGCGATCTCGATCTGCTTGACCAGCGGCTGCAGGCGGGTGGTTTTCATCATGCTCTTTTTGCTCTTGGCGCTCATGGGCAGCAGGATGATCTTGACTGCCAGCGAGAAGAGGATCAGAGCGATGCCGTAGTTGCTGAAGAAGTTATAGAAGAACTCCAGCACATAACCAAAGGGGATCTGAATAAAGGGAATATTGAACATCGTTACTCTCCAAAAAGGTTGGGGTAGCTGCCGCAGGACGCGGCGGGTGGACGATCACGGCACGGGGTCATAAAAATCGCCGTGATTGAAGGGATTGCACCGTAATAACCGTTTGAATGTCAGCCAGCCGCCCTTTGCCGCGCCGTATTTTTCGATCGCCTCCAAGCCGTATTCCGAGCATGTGGGAATAAAGCGGCACTTGCCTGGGAAGGCGGGAGAGATGAATTTGCGGTAAAAGCGGATCAGCGCAAGCAGAAGCTTTTTCATAAACGCACACCTCTATTTGGGCTAAGGGCTAAGGACTAAGAGTGAATGACTGTCTCATAAATCGTGAACAGCTTAATCAACTCGCAGGTACTTTCTTCCCTGTCATTGTCACGCAACTCCCTGTAGCCCGGGGACATGTCCCCGCCCCACAGTAGCTGTTGCAGGTCTCTCACAGCTATGCTTTCTTCTGCATATCGAGCTTGCCCGTCAGCGACAGGAATGCCTTGGTCAGCGCGGAAAATTCCGCCTCAACTGCCGCAGCGCGCGCAACGACGACGAAATCATAGCCCGGCGTGAGCTTGTCCTCGTGCAGACGGACGATCTCCCGCAGGCGGCGTCTGACCCGATTGCGCACGACCGCGTGCCCGAGCTTGGTGCTGACCGTCAGCCCCATACGGCTGACCGTCAGCCCGTTGCGGCGGCAATAAATGACAAGATAGCGATTGCCCGCAGACGCGCCGCGATAATACAGGCGCCGGAACGCGGCATTCTCCTTCAGCGAAACGACCATGCGTTTCCTCCAATACAAAGAAGGCGAACAGATCGCTCCGTTCGCCCCTGATGACATTCAAACAGTATGGTGCGGTCACGGTTCCTTAGGCGGACAGGACAGCTCTGCCTTTAGCACGACGGCGGGCAAGAACCTTGCGGCCGTTGGCGGTAGCCATTCTCTTGCGGAAACCATGGACCTTAGCGCGATGGCGCTTTCTGGGCTGATAGGTACGCAGCATCTCGTGTACACCTCCTGTAAAATTATGCTCAACAGCCGAAACGGCAGTAGCAAACCAAATTATTGCACATATTTGCGCAAATGGTATTATAACGCAAGAACCCGGGGAAAGTCAACCGAAATTTTCATTATTTTATCCAAAATCGCAAACTTGTGTCCAAGCTTCGGCTTACCCACAAAATATAGCGCAGCGTTCACGCTTTGTTTTTTCTCCTTGCAAAACCATTTTTTATTTGTTATCATAGGATCATCAACTACAGAAAGAGAGGGATCCCTATGCTTTGCCCGAATTGCGGCACCGATGTCTCCTCTGCCGGATGTTTTTGCCCGAACTGCGGCACACCCTTGCAGGCATCCAAACCGGCGATGGATACCGCACCGCAACCGCAGTATCAGCAGCCGCAGTACCAACAGCCGCAATATCAGCAGCCCCAATACCAACAGCCCCAATACCAACAGCCCCAATACCAGCAGCCCCAATACCAGCAGCCCCAATACCAGCAGCCCCAATACCAGCAGCCCCAATATCAACAGCCTTATCAGCCGATGCAGCCCGCTGCACCGCAGATGAACTGGTATAAATTCCTGATCTACTTTGCTCTGTTCGCAGGCGCTGTGGTCAACGCCATCAATGCGGTTCGCTTTCTAACCGGAGTGGTCAACGGCGCCGAATCGGAGATGCTCTATTCCTTCCTGCCGAGCTGGCAGGTGGTAGACATCATCGTGGGTCTGCTCCTGATCGTCACGGCTGCCGCCTCCGTTTTCACGCGCTTCCGTCTGTCGGGCTACTACAAAAACGGCCCGGCGTGTCTCTACCTGACCTATGGGCTTGCCGCGCTGAGTAATGTCGTCTATCTGATCGGCGTTTCGCTGGTCATTTCCGGCGTCGGAATCTCCCTTACCGCTGCGGATATCGTTCCCACCGTCACAAGTATCGTCGTTTCGATCGTAATGATCGTAGTCAATGTTGTATACTTCAACAAGCGCAAGTATCTCTTCAACAAATAAGCCAATCTGCAAACACACCCTGCTTCCGCCGAAAGCAGGGTGTGTTTTGTCAAGGAGTCCGTCTCCGTGCCATACGCGAGTACGCACCCCAATAAACGAAACAGCCCCTGTAGGGCGGGGACATGTTCTGTTGAATCAGCGGCTCTGTCTGCGCGGGCGAAGCCCGCTTGCCAATCGCCTTGATTCCGCCACTCCTTTTTGCTCGCTTCTTCCGCCGCAGGCGGCGCTCGCAAACGTCCCCCCGCCGTTCCGCGAAGCGGCAGACAGTACAACCAAACAAATTTGTACGCAGTCGGTAGTTCCTGCACCGGCGGGGACATGTCCCCGCCCTACAGTCATTTTTCACCGTTTTCCGAGTGAACGAAGGATCTGCGGAAGGGCTGCCGCAAAGGCGCGTATCTCCTCCTCCGTGGTTTCGCCTGACAGGGACACGCGGATGGAGCCGTCGATGAGCTGCGGCGCAACGCCCATCGCCTCTAAAACATGGCTGCGGTGTCCCTTGCTGCACGCCGAGCCTGCCGACACGCAAAAGCCGTTTTCCTGCAGGGCATTGAGCAAGCCCTGTGAACGCAGCCCCGCCACCGCCAAATTGACGATGTGCGGCGCCTCCTGCGCGCCGAGAAGGGTCACACCGTCGATCTCGGAGAGCAGCGCTTGCAGCAGCTTTTTCAGCCTTGTCTGCTCCGCGACGGAGGCAAGCCGTGTGGGGAGCTGCGCTTTGCAGGCAGCGCCGAAGCCCGCGATCATCGGCAGATTCTCCGTGCCGCTGCGCAAACCGCCCTCCTGCCCGCCTCCGTGGAGATAAGGCGGCAGATTTTTTGCCATATACAGTGCGCCGACGCCCTTGCCCGCGTGGACCTTATGCCCCGAGACAGAGATCAGATCCGCGCCGAGGGTTCTTGCGCGAAACGGTATCTTAAAAAAGCCCTGCACCGCGTCGGTATGGAACAGGGCGTTCGGGCAGAGCCGATGTGTCAGCTTTGCCATGGCCTCAATGGGCATGACCGCGCCCGATTCGTTGTTGACCATCATGACGCTCACAAGGATCGTGTCCGGACGCAGCGCGGCTTGCAGGCACTCCACGCTCACGCGCCCGAGGCTGTCCGGCTGCAAATAGGTGACCTCAAAGCCCCGCTCCTCTAACTTCTGCATCGGGTGCAGGACAGCGTGATGCTCAACGGCGGTGGTGACGATGTGCTTGCCGCGCTTGCCGAGGCGTTCGGCAGAGGAAAAGATCGCCCAGTTGTCCGCCTCCGTGCCGCCGGAGGTGAAAAACACGCGGTCGGTCTCCCCGCCGAGCGCCTCCGCGACGGATCGCCTTGCCTCCCGCAGCAGCCGCGCCGCGTCAATGCCGAAGCGGTATTGCGCACTCGGGTTGCCCCAGTCGGTCGTCAGCGTTTTTGTGATCGCCTCCACCGCCTCCGCGCAGGGACGGGTCGTGGCGGCGTTATCCAAATAAATCATACGGTTCCCTCCGGCGTCCACGCCATTTGGTTGTAGGGCAGCGGCTGAAAGCCCAGCCTTGCGTAAAGTGCGGCGGCGCGGGTATTTTCCGGCTCAACCTCAAGGCGCACCCGGTCGATGCTCTCTTTTTGTGCCGTTTCCAGCAAAAAGCGGAAAAACGCGCTGCCAAGGCCCTTCCCGCGGGCAGCTTCGCGGAGGTAAAGCTCCTCCATCCAAAGCTCCATGCCGCCCGCCTCATGGGAAAATTTCTCGGATAAAAGCGCGTAGCCCATGGGCATTTCGCCGTCTTCAATCAGATACGCCCTTTGTCGGGAGGAAGCCGAAAACAACTCGTCCAGCGCCCTTTCGTGATATGCCTGCGGGATCGTATGCAGCACGGCGTCGGAGGCGTAAAATTCGGTAAACATGGTTTTTAACAGGTTTCTGTCGGAAATAGTTGCAATTCGAATCATGGTTTCTCCGTTTTGTGGGGGATAGTGAGTCTTGAATAAAACGCACACTCTATTTGTCATTGCGAGACCGGTGTGCACACTGGTCGTGGCAATCTCAGGCTGTAGGTTTGTTCGCACTTGGTAGTTCCT
>JAEDOK010000099.1 GCA_016302005.1 Oscillospiraceae bacterium
GCGAGGAGCGAAGCGACGCGGCAATCTCGTGCAGGAAGTACCAAGTGCGTACAAACCTACACCCTGAGATTGCCACGACCGGTGTGCGCACCGGTCTCGCAATGACAAATTGGGTAGCCAATACACATTATTGCAATTCGTGCGAAGCACACCTCAGTCATTCACCCTTAGCTCTTAGTCCTTAGTCCGAAACGCTCTTAGCCAAATCATAGGCTCATTGTCTGTATATGGCCCCCTCCGTGCAATATCCGGAACGGGTGCCTTTCATACAAACGGCTCGTCCACGATACGGACAGATTATGGCTTCGTCCACCCACGGACAGGAGGTTTATTATGCAACGCAACGATCTTTTCCCGCCGCTCGAGCTGCAGCTTTTCGCGGATGCAGCCGGTGACACCGGCGCGGCGGGAGCAACGGGCGAAACCGCGGCAGCCGCCGTGCCGCAAAACACGCAAGCCGAAACGCCGCTTTCGGAGGTCAAATACGGCATCCAAGCGGAGGAAACACAGGCATCCACGGAAGCTGCCGCGCAGCCGCAGGAGGCACCGCCCGACCGCAATGCCGCCTTCGAAAAGCTCATCAAGGGGGAGTATAAGGATCTCTATGACGCGAAGGTGCAGGACACGCTCAAGCGCCGCCTGAAGGGAACGCAGGAGACTGCCGAACGCTACCGTCAGCTCGCGCCGACCTTGGAGATGCTCGGCAAAAAGTACGGCATCCGTCCCGACCAAAACGGCGCTTACGACATCGCCGCCCTGAACAAAGCCATTGAGGACGACGACAGCTACTACGAAAAGGAGGCGATGGAGCAGGGCTTATCCGTCGAGCAGTTCAAGCAGATGCGCAAAATGGAGCGGGAAAACGCCGAGCTGCGCCGCCGGATGCAGGAGCAGCAGACACGGGAGAATGCCTCCCGGCTCTACGCGCAATGGATGGAGCAGGCGGGACAGGTCAAGACGGTCTATCCCTCCTTCCAACTGGAAGCGGAGCTGAAGAATCCGAGGTTCGTCGATCTGCTCAAAGCCGGCATTGACGTGCGCTCTGCCTATGAGGTGCTGCACAAGGACGAGATCATCCCCGCCGCGATGCAGTTCACCGCGAAGACGGTGGAGCAGAAGCTTGCCAACAAGATCGCCGCCGCAGGGCAGCGTCCCGTGGAGAACGGCAACAGCGGTCAAAGCGCCGCGATCGTCAAGAGCGATGTGTCACAGCTCACCAAAGCAGACCGCCGGGAGATCATCCGGCGGGTCCAAAGGGGCGAAACGATTCGGTTTTGAAAACAATGTATCGGAAAAGCCCCTAAGTGTCATTGCGAGGAGCGAAGCGACGTGGCAATCTATGGGAGTTCTACACGAGATTGCCACGACCGCTGCGCAGCCGTTCTCGAGGAACGAGCGTTACGGATGCGGCGTACCTCTTGCGGGTAGTGTGCGCACCGGTCTCGCAATGACACATCGGAGCTTTTTATCAGCCCCGGTCTTGTACAGATTTTGATATACCCTATTTGCCAAAAGTCCCGCAGAAACGAAAGGAGAATCATCGAATGAAAAATATTGCAATGTTCCCCATGCTGACGGCGCTGAACCTTCAGCTCTTTGCCACCCAGACCACCGCGCAGGAGGGCTTGTCCGCCGAGATGAAGACCTTCTATGACATGACCCTCATCGACGAGGCCTCCGCAAACCTCGTCCATGACCAGTTCGGGCAGAAGCGTCCGATCCCCAAGAACGGCGGCAAGACCATCGAATTCCGCAAGTTCTCCCCTCTGGCGAAGGCGACTGCGCCGCTGACCGAGGGGGTCACTCCTTCCGGCAACAGCCTGACCGTGACGAACATCACCGCCACCGTTCAGCAGTACGGCGATTTCATCGTCCAGTCCGATGTGCTGGAGCTGACCGCGCTGGACAACACCATTTTGGAGGCGACCAAGCTCCTCGGCAGACAGGCGGGCGCGACCCTCGACACGGTGGTGCGCAATGTTTTGCAGGCGGGCACCAACGTCACCTACTGCCCCAAGCTCGCCGCCGACGGCACGGAGACCGCCGTCACCTCCCGCGCAGGGTTGGACGAGACCGCACAGCTCACCGTGGACGTGGTCAATCAGGTCGTCGCGAAGCTCCGCGCCCAGAACGCCCCGACCATCAACGGCAAGTATGTGGCGATCATCCATCCCTATGTCGCCTATGATCTGATGCGCGACCCCGCGTGGATCGACGCGCACAAGTACGCGCAGCCGGAGAACCTCTATGAGGGCGAGCTGGGCGAGATCGGCGGCGTCCGCTTCGTGCAGAGCACCGAGGCGAAGGTCTACACCGGCTCGGGCTGCCCGAGCGGACTTGCCGTGTTCGGCTCCCTGTTCTTCGGGGAAGGTGCCTACGGTGTCACCGAGATCGAGGGCGGCGGCCTGGAGACCATCGTCAAGCAGAAGGGCAGCGCCGGCACCGCCGACCCGTTAAATCAGCGTTCGTCCGTAGGCTGGAAGGCGCTCAAGACGGCGGAGCTGCTGATCCCGAATTATCTGGTGCGCGTGGAGTCCTGCTCGAAGCGCTTCTCCGCGACCGCGCAGGCGAATTAACAATCAGGAGGTGTCAATTATGACAACGAAAAAGAATGAATCTGCGCAGGAAGCCCTTGCCAATGCCGTGGAGGAGACGGTGCGCATTCGTCTGCCCAAGACGAAGGAGCTGCAGGAGGATGTCTTTGTGTCCGTGAACAACCGCACATGGCTGATCCGGCGCGGCGTGTATGTGGATGTCCCCGCGTGCGTCGCGGAGGTCTTGCAGCACGCCGAGGAGATGACCGAGGAAGCCCTCCGCTTTGATGCCGCGGTAGGCGCGGCGCAGTGATTTGGCTTCGCAGTGATATTTGCTGCGCAAGTGATATTGCTTTGCAGTGATATTGCTGCGGCAGTTTTGGGATTGGGGACGGCGGCTCTGTACGACTGTGCGGGAGCTGCCTGTTAGGCTAAGGGCTAAGAACTAAGGGTGAATGACTGAGGAGCGCTCCGCGCGGATTAAAAAAACGGGCGGCTGATAGCCGCCCCTACGAGAAATCTCGCAGTTCGCGCCGTAGGGGCGGATATTATCCGCCCGGTGCAGGAACTGCCGACGGCGTAGCAATTCGTTCTTTCGCACCGTCTGACAAATCAGGTATATCAAAATTCAAAATCCGTGCGAAGCACACCACAGTTATTCACTCTTAGCCCTTAGCTCTTAGCCAAAACAGACTGCCCACAGGCGTGTCAGGGCTGCCGCTTCCCACAGACCCACACCTGTTCACTATTCACTCTTCACTTTTCACTTAACATCATGGGGGGGGCGCACGCTCCTCTTTTGTGCAATTCGGAGGTTTTTATGAAGATCATCGAAGCGATCAACGCCATTGATGCGCTCAAGCCAAACGCCTACACACAGGCGGAAAAAATTCGCTGGCTGTCCACCCTGGACGGTATGCTCCAAACGGAGCTGTTTCCCGTGCATGAGGGCGCGGACGAAACCCCCTTCTCCGGCTATGACGAGGAAACGCTGCCCGAGACGGAGCTTTTGGCGCAGGAGCCTTACGGCAGAGATTTGTACCTCAAATATTTGGAGGCGCAGATCGACTATTACAACGGCGAGACCGCGCGGTACAACAACTCCATGATAATGTATCAGGCGGCGTACACGGCGTTTGCGCGGTGGTACAACCGGACGCATCTGCCGCGCTCCCAAAAGAGAAACTATTGGTAGAAGGAGGAAAAACACCATGCTGTTTCCGAAGCTCAACGCCCTGCCCGTATCCCGGCGCGTGATCGACACCTTTCGCGGCTACCGTCACAGCCTCCGCATCGGCGCGGGGGAGTTTTACGACATGCAAAACCTGACCGGCGACCATTATCCGGTGCTCAGCCCCCGTGGACCGAGAAGGATGGATCCCTCCCGCAACCCCGCCGTGTGGGATGCCGCTTCTCTGCCGCAGGGGATGGCAGCGCAGGAGGGACTTTGCTTTGTGGGCGGCGGGCTGCTTTACTACGGCTTTCAGGACGGCGCGTATCAGACGGTCGATCTCTCCCTGACGGCGGGGGAAAAGCAACTCATCCCCTTCGGCTCGTATCTCCTCATCCTGCCGGATAAGAAATATTTCAATACAAAGCGCCCCTCGGACTGCGGGAGCATCGAGGCGGAATTCTCCCTCACCGTCTCGCACACCGCGGATGTGACCTATACCCTGTGCGACAAGGACGGAGCGGCTTACGCTGCGGTTCGGTCCGATACTGCGCCCAATGCTCCTGCCGACGGGCAATATTGGCTGGATACGGCAAATTATCTTTCGGACAATATCGCCGTTCTGAAGCAATATTCCGCCGCGCTGTCGAGCTGGAACATCATCTCGCCGACCTATGTGAAAATCGAGACTCCGGGCATCGGCAAGCCCTTCTCCGTCGGCGATTTCGTCTGTATCGACGGGGAGGATGTTCTGCCGATCCGCTGCCTGCGGGGCATAACCGAAGCCTCGCACGAGATCGTAGCAAAGGAAAACGGGTATATTGTGGTCTGTTATCCGATCGCGGAAACCTCGTGGGAGATTCCAAACACGGAGAGCTTCTCCGTCTCCCGCAAAATGCCGATGATGGATTTCCTGTTCGAGCATGAAAACCGGCTCTGGGGCTGCCGCTACGGCAAGGGGAACAACGGCGAGTTCGTCAACGAGATCTATGCCTCCAAGCTCGGCGATTTCAAGAATTGGAACAGCTTTCAGGGCATCTCGACGGACAGCTACATCGCCTCCTGCGGCACGGACGGGAAGTGGACGGGCGCGATCAAAGCGCTGGGCTATCCCCTGTTTTTCAAGGAGAACTGTCTGCACAAGGTCTACGGGAGCTATCCTGCGGAATACCAAATGCAGACGATCCCTTGCAGAGGGGTGCAGGAGGGCTGCGAAAACAGCCTCGCCGTGGTGAACGAGGTGCTTTTTTACAAATCGCGCAGCGGCGTGTGCGCCTATGACGGCTCCCTGCCGAGCTGCGTCTCAGAGGCGCTGGGAAGCGAGAGCTACGGCAAGGCGGTGGCGGGCGGCTGCGGCAACAAATATTACATCTCCATGCAGGCAAGCGGCGGGGCGTGGAGCTTGTTTTGCTTTGACACCCAAAAGGGCTTTTGGCACCGGGAGGATCCCCTCCGTGTGGATGCCTTTTGCACGGTGGGCGACGAGCTGTTTTATATCGAGCATGACGCGCCGTGGATCCGCACCATGCCGAATGGAAAAGGGGAGCCGCTGGAGGAGCGGGTCCCGTGGTACGCCGAGACGGGCATTTTGGGCGCGGACGCACCGGATCATAAATACCTCTCCCGCATCACCGTGCGGCTGTCCATGGCGGTCGGCACAAGCGTCCGCTTTTTTGCGGAGTATGATTCCTGCGGGAGTCGGGAGCTGCTGGCGTCCGTCACGGGCAATCGCCTCAACAGTGTTTCCGTCTCCCTCCGTCCCCGCCGCTGCGACCACCTGCGCCTGCGCATCGAGGGGGAGGGCGAAGCGAAGATCTTTTCCGTCACAATGACGACGGAGCAGGGGAGTGATCTGCGATGAGGTTAGAGCAGCCGAGAATTCCGACCAACGGCGACCTTTCGGAGCGCGTCGCCTATTTGGAGCGCTACCTCTATCGGCTCACGGGCGAGCTGCAAATGGCGCTGAATACGATAGAGAGCAGAGCGAAGCGGGGAGACAGGGAAGAGTGAAGAGAGAAAAACGTCGGAGCGCTCCGCGCAGATGAAAAAAGCGGGCGGCTGATAGCCGCCCCTACGAGTGATCACGCAGCCCACGCCGTAGGGGCGGATAGCATCCGCCCGTGCAGGAACCACCGACTGCGCACAAACTCTCCCTCCATGTCATTGCGAGGACGCTTGTGCCCGTGGCTGCGCTCCTCGCAATCCACACGCGAAAAACGCACCATGATAAACGAAACAGCCCCTGTAGGGCGGGGACATGTCCCCGCCCTACAGATACAGAGATTTTTAGGAGA
>JAEDOK010000100.1 GCA_016302005.1 Oscillospiraceae bacterium
ACCTTGCCAAGGTGGAGGTAGCGAGTTCGAGCCTCGTCACCCGCTCCAAAAAAACACGCTTCGGCGTGTTTTTTCTTATATGTGAAAAAGAAGGAACTCTCCAACCGTGTAAGCGGATGGGGAGTTCCTTTCTATTACGGTGTCTCCATTGTCTCCTCTGTCTCACTCGACGAGGATTCTATAGGCGGTTCCGTCGGAGGCTCGTCGGTCGGCTCCGTCGATTCCGTAGACGTTGTGGGGATCTCGGTTTCTCCGCCGTTTTCGCCGTTCCCGGTATTTCCGCCGTTTCCGGCACCACCACCGTTCGCGGGTTCCTCCGGCGGCTGCTCCTCCGGCTCCGGTGTCGCGGGATAGGCACTTACATCCCAAAGATAGCCCGCTTCCGTCAGCTCCTTCGTCGTCAGAAGCTGCAGTTCCGTCTCCTCCAGTTCCACGGAGCGCATTAGATCCACATAGTAGTAGTCCCCGTCCAAGCAGAGCAGATTCCAGTACCGTGCCGCGCCGTCCAAGGTTCCGGTAACAATGCGGCAGTCCAAATTTGCCGTAATGCACTCGGAATAGAACACCGAGGCAAAGGACAGGCTGTGCGCCACGTTCTCACAGAGCAGACTGTAGGCAGGCATGGTCGGTTCCTCTTGCGTTATCGTATAGTCAAAGCGCTCCGTCAGGAAGCGGAACAGCAGCGTAACGCGGGAGGCTTCATCCTTGCCCGTGCGAACATAGCTTGAGGCGGACGAAAGGGTCGTCGTGACCTTGCTTTGCAGAAGCCGAAGCGTTTCCCGTTCTGCGGGATAGAGAAAGCGCAGCTCCAAAATACGCGTCTCCCCCTCGAGCGGGTAGACCTCTGCGGACAGCTCAGGCAGCGCCGTGACAAGCTCCGGATGCTCGATGCAGTAGCTGCGGATGTAAGCGGCAAAATCCGTCGGCTCATAGTTTCGGATACGCAGCGTAAGCGCGGTGTCATAATTGACCAGTGCCTGCTGTATTTTCAGAAAGGCGCTGTTGTTGCCGTTGACGGTCACAATGGCGTCCACCTCGGCGGCGCTGCGGCGGAATACGATGCGCAGGGAGATCTCGCCCTCCTTTGCCGTCCCGCGCAGCTCATAGTCGGCATAGTCCACGGCGAAAGCGCCGATGGGCTCCTCCTCGGTGGCGTAGCGCACCGTCTCGGCAAGATCGGCGGAAATATCGCCATCATAATTGCGCACTAAGATCGTGCCATGCTCCGTCCAGTCGCGGATGAAGGAAAGCACGGCGCCGCGCAGCTCATTTCTGCCGGTAACGACGGGCGGCTGTTCCTCCTCCGTCGGGGCAGGCTCCGGCATCGACTGCTCCACATGGTCCCGCACCGTCAGGGACTCGTCCTTGATCCACGCACCGTTGCAGGCGGTCAGCGAAAAAAGCAGACCGAGCAAAAGAAATAACGCGGTAAAACGCTTCATATTGCCAACCTCCCATTGATTATTTCAACACGCCATCTCCCTGTAGGGCGGGGACAGTCATAAGCCGGTGCAGGAACTACCGGCTGCGAACGAATTGACAGCCTGAGATTGCCACGGCGCGTTGCGCCTCGCAATGACAAAGATGGCAGCCAATCATGTCATTGCGAGACCCCACCGGGGCGTGGCAATCTCGTGCAGGAACTACCGACTGCGTACAAATTTGTTCGTCTGTACCGTCTGCCGCTTCGCGGTCGGCGGGGGGACGCTTGCGAGCGCCGCCTGTGGCGGAGAAAGCGAGCAAGAAGGAGTGGCAGGATCAAGGCGATTGGCAAGCGGGCTTCGCCCGCGCAGACAGAGCCGCTGATCCAACAGGACATGTCCCCGCCCTACAGGATTAAGTCTTATCGTCAAGAATCAGTATTACAATTCAAACCGATCATAGCGTTTAAAGCCGTCGCCGAGGACCTGCTGGGCATCTTGCAGGATGATAAACGCCTCCGGGTCGATCCCCATGACCAGTTCCTTGAGCTGGGCAAGCTGTTTTTTCTTCACGGCACTCAGCAAAACATATTTATCGCTCCGCCTGTAAAACCCCTGTCCCTGCAGCAGCGTTACGCCCCGGTCGAGCTTGCCGTCGATGGCGGTAGCGATCTCCTCAAATTTGTCGGAGATGATGAGGGCTACCTTCGCGTAATCAAAGCCGTAAACGACCTTGTCAAGCACAACAGAAGATAGGTAAAGCGTTACTATACTGTAAAGGGTATTGGTAAACTGCCGATAAACGATACCGGTCGCGGCAGCGATCATAAGGTCCATGCAGAGCATGATCTTGCCGATGGGGAAATTGCGGAATTTGAGCTTGAGCAGGCGTGCCACGATGTCCGTGCCGCCGGTGGACGCGCCCGCGAGGAAGACCACGCCAAGTCCGGCACCGACCGCCACGCCGCCGAAGATCGCGGCAACGAGGGGATCCATCTGCACGACGGGCAAAATCTTTGCAAACAGGTCAAACCCGACGGAGGAGATCAGCATACCGAACATGGAGCCGAAGAAGAAGTATTTCCCGATTTGCCGGTAGCCGAAGAAGAACAACGGAATGTTAATCATCGCGCTCAGGATACCGACGGTCAGCCATTTGGACTGTGTCGCATAGACAATAAGCATAGCAATGCCGGACACGCCGCCGCAGTTGATGCCGCTCGGCTCCAAAAACAGGTCAAAGCCGAGGGCGAATAGGGTACTGCCGAAAAAAATCATCAGAATGTTGCGAAGCATTTCTTTTTTCGTCTGTTTCATTGGCTTACAGCTCCATCAAGATCTGTTTTTCCTCCGCGTCCTCCTCCTTCAGCAAGGCACCTGCGGCGGGGATGGTACGGGTGCGGTAGCGGGCGGCGTTGACGATGCCGCTGTCCTCCAGAATCGCGGCTCGATGCACGGCCGCTTTCCGCTTCAGCGTCATGACGGCGACGCCCTGCGTGGCGCGGGTCGCCTTTGGAGAAAGCTGCGCGGTCGAGAAGATCAGTGCGCGCCCTTCGGTAGAGTAAAGGACGAGCTGCTTTTCCTCCTTGCACAGGAAGACCGCTTTGAGGGGGCTCTTGTCGGAATAGGCTCCTGTCAGCTTGCGGCGGTTGGATTTCGTCGCGTAGGCGGGCAGTTCAACCTTTGCGACCTTACCATTTTCATAAACGAAAAGGACAAAGCCCGTATAATCGCCGGGGAAGCAGACATCTATGACGCTCTCGCCCTCGTCAAAGCCTAACTTCGCAGGTAGGTAATCTCCCAAAACGGACGCCTTGCTGTCGTCAAAATCGGCGCAGCGGGCTTTATAGACCTGATATTTGTCGGTAAAGACCAGCAGCTCGGCGGCGTTCGTCGTCTCGCAGGTGTATTTCAGCCCGTCGCCTTCCTTAAAGCGCTGCTCGCCGGACATGCGGAGCGACTGCGGCGTGATCTTCTTGAAGTAGCCCTCGCGGGAGACGAAAACTGTCACGGGATAATCGGGCAGCTCCTCTGTCTCCTCGGGCGGCTCCTCGTCGGAGTCGGCAGCGATGCCGGTTTTGCGCTCCTTGCCGTACTTCTCGGCGACGGCATCCAGCTCCTTGATAATCACATTGCGGAGCTTCTTCTCGCTCTTGAGCAGCTCCTCCAGCTCCGCGATCTCGCGCTCCAAGCTGTCCACTTCCTGCGTCCGCTTGAGGATATATTCCTTATTGATGTTGCGCAGTTTGATCTCCGCGACAAATTCCGCCTGAATCTCATCGATGCCGAAGCCGATCATTAAATTCGGCACGACCTCCGCGTCAGATTCCGTCTCGCGAATAATGCGGATCGCCTTGTCAATATCGAGCAGGATGCGCTTCAGACCCTTGAGCAGATGGAGTTTATCGGCTTTTTTCTGCTTTTGGTAGTAGACGCGGCGGCGGACGCATTCGGTGCGCCATGCGGTCCACTCCTCAATGATCTCCCGCACGCCGAGCACCCGCGGCATGCCAGCAATGAGCAGGTTGAAGTTGCAGCCGAAGGAATCCGTCAGCGGCGTCGCGCGCATGAGCTTCTGCATGAACTTGTCGGGATCCACGCCGCGCTTGAGGTCGATCGCCAGCTTCATGCCGGACAGATCCGTCTCGTCGCGCATATCGTTGATCTCGCGGATCTTGCCCGTCTTGATCAGCTCAGAGACCTTATCAACGATCGCCTCCGTCGTCGTGGAATAGGGGATCTCATAGATCTCGATGAGATTGCCCTCCTTGACATAGCGCCAGCGGGCGCGGATACGAATGCTGCCGCGACCGGTGCGGTAGATCTCCGCGATCTCCTCCGGTGTGTTGAGGATCTCACCGCCCGTGGAGAAGTCGGGCGCGGGCATATACTCCATCAGATCGCAGTCAGGGTTTTTGATCCACGCGGCAGTCGCCTTGCAGACCTCGCGGAGGTTAAACGAGCAGATGTTACTCGCCATGCCGACCGCAATGCCCATATTCGCCGAGGCGAGAACGTTCGGGAAGGAGGTGGGCAGCAGGGTCGGCTCCTTCATGGTGCTGTCATAGTTGTCCACAAAATCGACGGTCTCCGCGTCGATATCGCGGAAGATCTCGGCGCAGATCGGCTCTAACTTCGCCTCGGTATAACGCGAAGCGGCGTAAGCCATATCCCGGGAATAGACCTTGCCGAAGTTGCCCTTGGAATCGACAAAGGGGGTCAGCAGCGCCTCGTTGCCCCGCGACAGGCGGACCATCGTCTCATAGATCGCCGCGTCGCCGTGGGGATTTAAGCGCATCGTCTGCCCGACGATGTTGGCGGATTTGGTTCTGCCGCCGTTCAGAAGCCCCATTTTATACATTGTGTATAACAGCTTCCGGTGCGAGGGCTTGAAGCCGTCGATCTCCGGAATGGCGCGGGAGACGATGACGCTCATCGCGTAGGGCATATAGTTGACCGTCAGCGTGTCGGTGATCGGCTGCTCCAGCACCTCCGCCCGCAGCCCCTCGACCCGCGACGTGTCAATGTTCTTCTTAATATCCTGTTCCTTTTTCTTTTTTGCCATAAGCTCATCCCTTTTTGAGAGAATTCGGTGGTGTACGATCCGTGAATCGTGAATAGGTAAAGTGCTCTGCGCGGATTGAAAAGTGCGAGGGTTTCCCTTCCATGTTATTGCGAGCCGAGGAACGAGGCGTGGCAATCTCGTGCAGAACTACCGTGTTCGTACAAACCTATTGCCGGAGATTGCCACGTCGCTGCGCTCCTCGCAATGACAAACAGGATAGCCATCTTGTATCAACAAATCTGTCTCTTCACGCAGCACTATACACTATTCACCGTTCGCTATTCACTGCCTCTTTTTTATGAAATATCCGCCAAGTCCAAATACTGACTTCCGTTCTCCGCGATATAGTCCTTTCTGCCCGCAAGATTATCGCCGAGGAGGAGATCAAAATAGAAGGCGGTTTTTTCCGCGTCCTCCGGCATGACCTTGATGAGGCGGCGTGTCTCGGGATTCATCGTCGTCATCCACATCATCTCCGGTTCGTTTTCGCCCAAGCCCTTAGATCGCGCGACCGTGAATTTTTGTTTCCCAAGCTTCGACAATATCTCTGCCTTTTCCGCCTCACTGTAAGCAAACCATGTCTTATCCTTCGTATTAATTTCGAACAGCGGAGATTCTGCGATATAAACATAGCCCTCGCGGATAAGGGTGGGGGCAAGGCGGTAGATCATCGTCAGGATCAGCGTGCGGATCTGGTAGCCGTCGTAATCCGCGTCGGTGCAGATGATGATCTTGTTCCAGCGCAGATTCGCAAGGTCAAAGGCAGTCAGATCCTTGACGTGCTTGTCCTTGACCTCGACCCCGCAGCCCAGCACCCGCAGGAGGTCGGTAATAATGTCGCTCTTAAAAATACGGCTGTAGTCCGCCTTGAGGCAGTTGAGGATCTTGCCGCGCACGGGCATGATGCCCTGAAATTCCGCGTC
>JAEDOK010000101.1 GCA_016302005.1 Oscillospiraceae bacterium
CGTACCGGCGTTGCATTTTCGCGATGATAAGGGAAGCATCGCGAAAATATGTCTCGTACCAATCACGATATCGCAATGAAAATATACTTTGCACATTTTAATTGGTGATTGATATGAAAAACACCTCGCAGGTCGCTTCCTTTGTATGAAACGAGCTGCGAGGCGGTAGTTTATGATGCTCAGAATGCCCAGTTGCCGTTGCGGAAGATGGGGACGGTTTTACCGTCGCGGGTTTCAGCGTCAATGTCGAGGTCTGCTGAGCCGATCATAAAGTCCTCGTGGATCATTGAGTCGTTGATGCCCTTTGCGCGGCACTCCTCAAGCGTGTAATTCTCAAAGCCCTTGATGGTGTCGGCAAAGCCCATACCAAGGGCGAGGTGGCAGGCGGCGTTTTCATCGAACAGGGTTTCGTAGAACAGGAGCCCCGTGTTCTGAATAGGGGAATCGTAGGGGACGAGCGCACATTCGCCGAGGTAGGCAGCACCTTCGTCCATCGAGATGAGCTTTTTCAGCAGATCTTCGTTCTTCTCGGCGTGCACCTCGACCGCTTTGCCGCCCTCGAAGCGGACAGAGAAATTCTCCACGAGTTGACCCTGTACGCTCAGTGGCTTGGTCGAATAGACGATGCCCTCCGCGACGCCGCGCTTCGGGGAGATAAAGACCTCCTCGGAGGGAATGTTCGGGTTGAAGTAATGCCCGAGCAGGCTCGTTTCGCCGCCGCCTTTGAATTCGGCATCCTCAATCATGCCGACGCGGAAGTTCGTACCGTTAGAGCTGCGGTAGACCAGCGTCTCAATGCCGAGGCTGTTGAGATAGGAGCAGCGCCTTGCAAGATCCTCGTTGTGCGCTTTCCATGCGGCGACGGGATCGTCGTCAACCCGCGAGGCGGCGAGGATCGCCTCCCAGAGCTTTTCGACCGCCTGCGCTTTGGAGAGGCTGGGGAAGAGCTTCTTTGCCCATGCCACGCCCGGTACGGCGGCGATACACCACTGATACTTGTTCTCGATTTGGTCGCGGTAGGGCTTGATGACCTTCATCTTGCTCTGCTGCGCCTTCATCATCTTCTCCTGATTGACTCCCTTCATGCCGTCGGGATCCTCAGAGACGAGGTAGATGCGGCAGGGGATCTCGTCCAAATAATGCTTCCAGCGCGCTTCCTCCCAGTCCGCAACGTTGCCGAGGTTCTTTTGGCTGCGCCAGCGAATCTGAATTTTGTCAAGGGGCTGATAAGACCAGTCCACGATGACGCGCTTCGCGCCTGCGCGGTAGCACTCCTCCACGACCATCTTGACGAATTCCGGCTGATCCAGCTCTGCCGCGACAAAAACCTCCTGCCCTTTTTGCACATTGATGCCCACGGTCGCGATCAGGTTTGCGTATTTTCTTAAAACGGTTTTTTTCATAATTTCCTCCTTTGGTTGCGCTTTTCTCCATTATAACAAATCGCTCTGCGGATTTCAATATTGCAAAGCAGAAGGAAAGGGGGTATACTAAAAGAAAAAACGGGAGAGGCTTATGAACAAAGAAGAATTTTCCGCATTGTGTGATACAGGGATCGTTTTGCTCGACGGCGCGACGGGGTCAAATCTGATGAAAGCGGGAATGCCGCGCGGCGTGTGTACAGAGGCGTGGGTGTGTGAGCATCCGCAGGCGCTTTTGGAGCTGCAACGGGCGTATGTGCGCGCCGGTTCCGACATTATCTATGCGCCGACCTTTTCCGCCAACCGTCACAGCTTGGCGCGGCATGGATTAGAAGCACGGGTGCGGGAGCTGAACACAAAGCCGGTTGCCCTTTCCAAAGAAGCGGCGGAGGGAAATGCCCTCGTCGCGGGCGATCTGACGACCACGGGTGTGCCGCTGGAGCCAATGGGGACGATGCGCTATCAGACGCTGTTCGATCTCTATCGGGAGCAGATCGAGGCGCTTTGCGAGGCGGATGCCGATCTGCTTGTCGTCGAGACGATGCTCGCCGTGGACGAGACAACGGTAGCTTTGGAGGCAGCGCAGGCGGTTTGCGATCTGCCGGTGCTGTGCAGCCTGACGGTGCAGGCGGACGGCAGCGCCTATTTCGGAGGCGACTGCGTCGAGGCGGTGCAGACCTTGCAGGAACTGGGTGCGGCGGCGGTCGGCATCAACTGCTCCTGCGGACCGGAGCAGCTTGTCAGCCTGGTGCGCAATATGCGGCGCGTTGCGACTGTGCCGCTTTTGGTAAAGCCGAACGCGGGAATGCCTGCGATCTCGGACAGCGGTGAGGCGGTCTACCCGATGGGCGCGCCGGAATTTGCAAAGCATATGTCCGCACTTGTGCAGGCGGGAGCGCGCCTGATCGGCGGCTGCTGCGGCACGACGCCGGCGTTTATCGCAGAGTTGAATCAAATAAGGAAGTGAGGCACAATGGAAAAGAATCATAATACCGTTGATTTATATGCATTGCTGGAGCACGAGGGTGGGAAGCTTCTCTATGAAGACGGTGAGGGCTGCGTCATACAGACGGCGGAGGGCGATACCTTCCTGTCCGACATTCTCGACGGCGAGCACCTGTGCCGTATTTTGCATGTGCTCGATACCGAAAAAATGACCCAGATCGTCGTGAAAAGCCGTGACGCGCTGGAAAGGGTCAGTGGGGAATTCGGCTTTACCGACTTTAATCCCTGTTCGCAGTGGAGCTATTGGCGCAACGAAGCGCCTGCGCTGCCCGATTGCGACATTCGTCCGTTGGAGCTGTGTCATTCGAAGCTTGCCGCGCAGCATTATAAGCTGTTTTCCAATGCAGAGCCGTATCTGATCGAGCGCATTCAGGCGGGACGGATGTGGGGACTGTTTGAGGACGGCAAGCTTGCGGGCTTTATCGGTACGCACAGTGAGGGAAGCATGGGGATGCTTGAGGTCTTCCCGGAGCACCGCCGCAAAGGCTACGGCATGATGCTGGAAAACTATCTGATCCGGTGGCATTTAGAGCGCGGCTGGACACCCTTCGGGCATGTCGTTGACGGAAACGAGGCTTCGCTCCGCTTGCAGAAAAAAGCGGGTATGGAACCGGGTGAGTTGCCCGCGATATGGGTATATTAATAAAAAGCATCACGGTCACGCGCCGTGATGCTTTTTTGAAAATTTTCATTGAGAAGCCAGCGAGCACACTGGCTGTGGCAATCTCGACTGCAGGTTTGTACACAGGTGGCAGTTCCTGCGCACGGGCGGCTGATAGCCGCCCCTACAGACGCTGATACACAACTTTTAATGTTACAAACTACTATGGTAGTATGCTGTTAAAGCTAAAACTTTATAAAATAGCTTCAAAGGCGGATCGTAGGGCACGACGACTCGGCGTGCCGTCCGCGAAGCGGCAGACAGGAAAGACAGGCAGATTTGTACACGGTTGGTAGTTCTGCACGGCGCGCCGAGGTCGTTAGCGCAGCCGTTCGCGACGAAGGAGCGTTACGGATGCGGCATACCCCTTGCGGGTGCGCGCCCTACGAGGAGCTGCTGCTTATCTCAAAGCTTAGATTCTAAATAGTAAAGTTTTAGATTTAACGGCGTAGTAGGGTCGATGATTTTATAGTATTACGCGCCATGCGTCGATCAGGCTTTCGAGGGACCATGCGGCGTTGGCGGGGCTGGAGGAGGGCAGAACCTCAGCGGACCTGCCCAAGAGCGGCTCGTTATAGCGGCGGTAGTACTTGAGCGAGGTCGCGCCGTTGCAAAAAATGCGCTCGATCGGCGCGTGATCGACGATGATGCGCAGATCGTTCGGCACGACGTCACGGATGCTGCTGTCGGAGGAGCCTGCAATGGTGCAGCTGCCGATGGAATCCCAGAGCGCGAAATGATTTGAGAGGATCAGTGCCTTCTTCTCCTCCACGGTTTGCGGCACGGGACTTTCGGTCAGCGCTGCCATAATGCGCCAAAAGCGATTTTGCGGATGCCCGTAGAAGAACATCGCCTCGCGGGACTTAACGGACGGAAACGAGCCGAGGATCAGTACCCGCGAGCCGGCGTCAAACAGCGGCGGGATCGGATGCACCTGCGCCTGCGGCGTTGCTTTTTGCGGCATAACGACCCTCCCCTCTGCCGTTATTTTAACCGAGCTTTTGATTTCTGTCAACGCCGAAAACACGGCTGAGCCAGCGACGGTCGCGCAGAAGCAGGGCGTCCGTCAGGTAGGAGAGCGCGACAAGCAGCGCGAGGAAATACATTCCACGCAGCAAAATGGCGGGCAGGGGAGAGAGGCTGCCGCAGGGCAGAAGCAAGGCAGGCACGGCGGCAAGCAGCAGACAGAGCAGCGGGCGCACAAAGTCGGAGCTCCGGGGGCGATGCTCGGTGATCAAAAGCAAACGGCGTAAACTCAAGAACAGGTTGATTGCGTGGGTAAGGGTGAAGCTGAACACATAGCCCTTGATGCCCCATTTCGGCAGCAGCAAAAAAAGCAGGACGACATCGAGCAGAGAGGTAAAGGTATTATAGCGGACGCAGCTTACCTGTTCGGCAAGCCCTTTGAGCATCCCGTCTGTGATCGCGTCGAGATAGAGCATCAGCAGCATCGGCGCGAAAATGCGCAGATACCTCCCGGCATCCGCGCTTTTGTAAACGAGTAAGCCCAGCTCCTCGGCATTGATAAACATAAAACCCGCGCAGGCAGCGGCGAAGAGCATGGTCAAGCGCAGGCATTTGTCGGTCAGATCGGAGATGCGGAGCTGTCTCCTCATGGCGCGGCTGCGGGAGAGCTCCGGGACGAGCAGATCGGAGACGGAGTAAAGGATCGCGGCGGGGAACATCAGAATCGGGAAAACCATGGCGTGAATGGTGCCGTAATCCGTCAATGCCTGCGTGGTCGAGCCGCCGAAACGGGCAAGCCCGTAGGGAATCAGAAGCTGCTCCGCAGTGTTCAGTCCCGCGCGCAGATAGTCGTTGAGCGCGAGCGGGACGCAAAGACGCAGAAGCCTTGCGCGGATATGCAGCGGCTCCTTGGGCGGCGCGGCATGGCGGATATGGCGGCGGTAGAAAAAGTAGAGAACGAAAAAGTCAAGCACCGCGCCGACGGAATTGCCAAGCATGATTGCACAGCAGGCGCGCGCCAAGTCGCCTTTTGCCCACGAAAGCAGCAATACTGCCGTAACCCCTACGCAAAAAATCCGTTCCGCGATCTCAATTGCGACGAGCTGACGGATGCGGGAGCAGGCGGTGAAATAGCCGCTCATGATCCCCGACAGACAGGTAAAGGGCAGAAAGACAGCCATAACCCGCAGGGACAGTGCAGCGCGGAGGTCGCCGAGCCATGCGGAGGCGAAATGATCCGCAAGGAAAAACAACGCCGTGCCCGCAATCGAGCTGATGAGCAGCCCGTATCGCATACACGCGGCGACCGCAGCCTTGACCCCGCCGAGGCGGCGATGCCCGAACTCCTCAGCGGCGAGACACATGGAGGCGACACGCACGCCGGAGGTGCCGACGAGCATGGCAAATGTACCGACCGTGGAGATAAGCTGGAGCAACCCTAAGCCCGACGCGCCGATCTCTTCCGTCAGAAACACATTGAAGCCGATGGAAATTAGTCGCAGCAGGAGATTTGCCGCCGTCAGCAGGATTGCGCCGCTGAGAATGGAGTTTCGTTTACCCACGCCATCACCCCCGCTATTATATATAGTAAGCCCCGCCGCAAACATGAACAAATTTGCGGCGGGGCGCTGTTTTGGAACTTTGTAGGGCGGGGATGTGTCTCTGCCGATTGCGCAGCGGCAGACGAATGCATGGATACGCAGGCGGTAGTTCCTGCACGGCGCGTCAAGGATGCCGCGCGCTACGATGTGTTAAGAAGCAGTATCCTTGTTCCACAAGAGATTGCCACGTCGCTGCGCTCCTCGCAATGACACGGAAAGGCTGCCCCATTTGTCATTGCGAGG
>JAEDOK010000102.1 GCA_016302005.1 Oscillospiraceae bacterium
TTTCTCCGCCACAGGCGGCGCTCGCAAGCGTCCCCCCGCCGACCGCGTAAGCGGCGGACAGCAGGCATAAACAAGTTTGTACGCAGTCGGTAGTTCCTCCACCTCCGGGGACATGTCTCCACCCTACATAGGGTGATAGCAATGACAAGGAAAAACTGCCCTATTTATCATTGTGTGCCCTCCGGTTTCACGCAAAAAACAGGACGACGCCGTAAAGCGAAGTCCTGTTTTTCTCTTATATATCGTAAATGCCGAGCACCACAATGCCTGCCACGACCAATACGATCATGGCGTAGTGCTTCCACGAAAGCTTCTCCTTCAGGAAAATTCTGCTCCAAACAACCGAAGCCACGCAATACGCCGAGATGATCGGCGCGGACATCATCACATGCTCCTCATCCGCCAGCGCATAGATGTAGAACAACTGACCGACCGTCTCGAATACGGCACCGACGTATTTCGGCGCTTCGGCTTTCATGGTGAATTTCTCCCTGCGGATCAGCAGATAGATCAGGCAGCAGATACCCGCCGCGAGGAAGGTCAGCTCATAAGCGACATTCGCGGAGTCCTCGTTCAGCGTTTCCAGCACAAGGCTGTCGGCAAAGGTTCCCGCCGCGTCGAGCAGGCAGTAGGCAATAGGCAAGCACAGCGCAAGCCAGCTCTTTGCATACTTCCGGTTCGCATGCTCCTGCCGTTTTGCGCGCAGTGTCTCATCTTCCCGCGCTTCTACAACGCCGAGCCCGATCACGCCCACGCAGACCAGACCGACCGCCGCAATGACAAAGGCGCGATCCTTGCCGCCCATATCTGCCAGTGCGCCGGTCAGCAGGCAGCATACCGCGACAAGCGCGCCGGAGGAGTTGCAGATCGGCGAGGAAATGGAAAGCTCAATATACCGCAGCCCGACATAACCAAGCGTCATGGAGAGGATATAGAGCAGCGAAACGGGCAGATACTTCCAAATGACATACCACGAAATGACAACATCTCGGAAAAAGACCATATACGCCGCGTGCAGTCCCATGACCACGCCGACGGCGACGACCATCTTCAAATGCGCTGTCTTATCCTTCTCCCCACAGCAGCCGATCTTTGAGAACAGATCGGAGCCGCTCCAGCAGAGCAATGCAATGATCGCAAACCAAAACCAATTCATATTATTTCTCCCGTTTTCTCATGTAGTCTGTTTGTTTTTCGGCAGCTGTGCCAGTCCCGCTTCGACCATCTTTTGCAGCGAGAGCAGAATGCCGAGCTTGGCATGATACCATGTCAGACCGCCCTGGAAATAGACCGCGTAGGGCGGGCGGATCGGACCGTCTGCGGAAAGCTCGATCGACGAGCCTTGCACGAATGCGCCCGCAGCCATAATGACCTCATCCTCATACCCGGGCATTGCCCACGGCATCGGATCCGCGAAGCTGTCCACGGGCGCGGCGGACTGAATGCCCTTGCAGAAGGCGATCATCCCCTCCCGTGAGCCCAGCTCCACCGCCTGAATAATGTCGTAGCGCGGCTCCGAGCCGTTCGGCACAACATGGAAGCCAAGGCGTTCATAGAGATTCGCCGCGAAGATCGCGCCCTTGAGCGCTCCTGCCACGACCGTCGGCGCGAGGAAGAAGCCCTGATAGAACGCGGGCATCAAACCGAGATTCGCGCCGACCTCCTGCCCCAAGCCGGGCGCGGAGAGACGGTAGGCGCAGCGCTCGACGCATTCCTTTTTGCCGCAGATATAGCCGCCGATGGGTGCCAGTCCGCCGCCGGGGTTCTTGATGAGGCTGCCGACCACCATGTCCGCGCCGACATCGCTCGGCTCGATGGTCTCGACGAATTCACCGTAGCAGTTATCCACCATGCAAATAATGTCCGGCTTGACGGATTTCAGAAAAGCGATCAGCTCCCCGATCTGTTCGACGGAAAACGTCGGGCGCGTCGCATAGCCCTTGCTGCGCTGGATGGTGGCAAGCTTCGTCCTTTCGTTGACGGCGGCGCGGATGGCATCATAGTCAAAGGTGCCGTCCGGCTTCAGATCCGCCTGCCGGTAGGTCACACCGTATTCCTTCAGCGAGCATTTCGACTCGCGAATACCGATCACTTCCTCAAGCGTGTCATACGGTCTGCCGACGGGAGACAGCAGTTCATCCCCGGGCAGCAGGTTTGCCGAAAGCGCCACCGTCAAGGCGTGTGTGCCGCAGGTGATCTGCGGACGGACGAGCGCCGCCTCGGTGTGGAAGGTGTCGGCATAGACGCGTTCCAAGTTGTCGCGTCCGACATCGTCGTAGCCGTAGCCCGTCGTCGCGGCAAAGCACGCAGCGCCGACGCGGTTTTTCTGCATCGCGGCAATCACCTTCGCCTGATTGTATTCCGCCACCGCATCGACCTTGCGGAAGCGCTCCTCCAATTCCTTCAGCACGCGCTCGCCGTAATCATAGACAGCCTCGGAAACCCCAAGCGCCGCATACATCTGTTTCATTCGTCTCTCTCCTTGTCCAAATTTTGAAAAATCCTTTGCGCCACATCATTCAGCACCTCGGGCTTCGTCACGAGAATGCCGTTTTCCTCGTCGCCGAGGATGAGCAGCGTGTCACCCGGGCGAATGCCGAAGACCTCGCGGGCATCCTTTGGGATGACGATCTGGCCCCGTTCTCCGACCTTTGCCGTGCCGAAAATATGCCGCCCGCGCGACCTTCCCAGCAGATGCTTGCCTCCTGCCATTGCGATTCACCTTCATACTTTTCATATTTGTGCGATTTATTGTAGCCCCGCATTCCCCATTTGTCAACCGTTTTTTCATAAAATGTCCCCCCTTATCATTCCCTTGCAATCTTCTGTAGGGCGGGGACACGTTCTGTTGAATCAGCGGCTCTGTCTGCGCAGGCAAAGCCC
Source organism: Oscillospiraceae bacterium (assembly GCA_016302005.1). The sequence continues at coordinate 2,884 of JAEDOK010000102.1, forward strand.
GCTTGCCAATCGCCTTGATTCTGCCACTCCTTTTTGCTCGCTTCTCCCGCCGCAGGCGGCGCTCGCAAACGTCCCCCCGTCGGTGCAGGCACAACCGATTGCGTACCTCCATTCATTCCTCTACCGCAAATTATACCGCCGGTTGAATTCTTTTTCTACAAATTCTACAATCAGTTGGTTGCCGCGCAGGCAGTCCTGTGATAAGATAATTGCAGAAGCCGTGAAGGGAGGAAAACCCCATGAACCTCAACCTGTCCGAAACGATCCGCCGCTTCCGCAAGGTGCGCGGCCTGACGCAGGAGCAATTGGCAGAGGCGCTTGATGTCTCCGTCGGTGCCGTATCAAAATGGGAGCTTGGCAGCTCCATGCCCGACCTGTGCCGTCTGGTGGAAATGGCAGAATTTTTTGAGACCTCGGTCGATGCGCTGCTTGGCTACAAGCTGCAAGGCGGCGGGGCGGAAAAGAGCTTAGCAGAGATCAAGCGCTGCCGTGCAGAAAAGGCGAAGGAGCAAGGGCAAGCGGCTGCCGAAAAGGCGCTGCGCCAATATCCGAACAGCTTTGACATTGTCTACCAATGCGCGGTTTTTTACCGGCTGATCGGCACGGAGCAGGGCGACCGGGTTTTTTTGCAGAGGGCGCTGAGCCTGTATGAACGCGCCATCCCCCTGCTTCCGCAAAACACCGATCGGGAGATCAGCCTGTTCAACCTGCAAAATGCCGTTGCGCAGATCTATCAGGCGCTCGGCGACAGCGAGACCGCCCTGCGGAAGCTGCGTGAATGCAATTTTGACCGCCACAACGATGGCAGCATCGGCTTCATTCTGGCGCAGAGCGGCAGGGCGGAAGAGGCGCTTCCCTATCTGTCCGATGCCCTTGCCGCGCAGTTGGTAAATCTGTTCCAGCTTTGCATCGGCTTTGTCAACGCCCTGCCCGCCACAGGGCGGAAGAGTGAGGCGCTGGAGCTTGCTCTTTGTGTGCTTGACTTGTTCGAGCGCGTCAAACTGACGGAGCGCGCGACCTATTTCAGCAAACTGACGGCAGTACTTCTCGCGACATGTGCCCTGTTCGTTGACGAGACGGAGGAACGGCGAACGTATCTGCGCCGTTCCGCTGCCGAGGCAAAGCGCTTTGATACCGCGCCGGACTATACCTTTGAAGCGTTTCGGTTTTACTACGGAAACCGGCACAACACTGCCTTTGACGACATCGGCATCAGCGCGACGGAGGCGATCCGACACGCTGTCATGCAGGATGCCGCCCTGTATTCAGAATGGGAGAGGCTACAACATGAAACAGACGAAACCTGACCGAAAAACCTTCCTGAAGCAATTCTACCATAAAAACCACAGCCGCTTTTTTCTCGCGCTGACATCGACGATCCTGAACGTACTGGTAAATCTGGTGCTCTCCTGGCTGATGCAGCAGCTCATTGATGTGATCTCTCAGAAAACGACTGCGACGCTGCCGGAGCTGGTCGTTAACATGGTGCTTGTGCTGCTGGGCATCGTGCTGTGCTGCATGATGGCATATTATTCCAAACCGCGCTTTTACTCCCGCGCAATGCAGCAGTACAAGGAGCATGTATTCCACGAGCTGACAAAGAAGAGCATTTCCGCCTTCACAGGCGAGCAGACCTCGACCTACATCTCCGCCCTGTCGAATGATGCCGCCTCCATCGAGAAAAACTACTTGGAGGGATTGTTCCCACTGCTGCAGAACATTCTGTTTTTCCTCGGTGCGTTTGCCATGATGCTCTGGTACAGCCCGCTGCTGACACTTGCGGCGTTCGTTCTGTCGTTCCTGCCCGTGCTCGTATCACTACTGACGGGCAACCGCCTCGCCGCCGTGGAAAAGACGGTCTCCGACCGTAACGAGAGCTTCACCGCCACCCTCAGAGACAGTCTGAACGGTTTTTCCGTAATAAAGAGCTTCAAAGCCGAGCAGGCGATCTTCCGTCTGTTTGCGCGGAGCAATAAAGCCGTCGAGGACACGAAGCAGCACCGCCGGAAGCTGACCACCATCATCAGCAGTCTCGGAACGGTTGCAGGCGCGACGGCGCAGATGGGTGTGTTCCTGTTGGGCGCGTATCTTGCCACCCGCGGAAGCGGCGTGACCGCCGGCGTTGTGATTGTCTTCGTCCAACTCATGAATTTCGTCATTCAGCCGATCTCGCAGGTGCCGGAGCTTTGGGCGAACCGAAAGACCGCCCTTGCGCTGATCGATAAGCTCGCCGCCGCGCTGCAAAGCAGCCGCCGCGAGGAAGGCATCGAGATCCCGTGCAGTCTTGCCGACGGGATCGAGCTGCACGACTTGACCTTCTCCTACGAACCGGGCAAGGAGATCCTGCACGGCGTCAGCGCCCGCTTCGAAGCCGGCAAAAGCTACGCCATCGTCGGCGGCTCCGGCAGCGGTAAATCGACTCTGCTCAATCTCCTTATGGCAAGCCGCAGCAACTACGGCGGCGACATCCGCTACGACGTCAGGGAGCTGCGCGGTATCCGCTCGGAATCCCTTTACGACCTTGTCTCCATCGTGCAGCAAAACGTTTTCATCTTTAACAGCTCCGTCCGGGATAATATCACGATGTTCCGCGACTTTGACAAGGCGGAGGTGGATGAAGCGATCCGCCTTTCCGGTCTGAGCGCCTTGATCGCCGCACGCGGGGAGGATTACCTCTGCGGTGAAAACGGCAGCGGTCTGTCCGGCGGCGAAAAGCAGCGCATCTCCATTGCCAGAAGCCTCCTGCGGAAAACCCCGGTCCTTCTGATGGACGAAGCGACCGCCGCTTTGGACGCAGAGACCGCCTATTACATCACAAGCTCCATTTTAAACCTCGACGGTCTGACACGCATCGTCGTGACCCACTCGCTGGATGAAACGCTTTTAAAGCGCTATGATCGCATTTTCACGCTGAAGAACGGAAGTATCATCGAAAGCAGCACCTTCGACGAGCTAATGGCAAAAAAGGAATACTTCTATTCCCTCTTCACCGTCTCGCAG
>JAEDOK010000103.1 GCA_016302005.1 Oscillospiraceae bacterium
CCGTACGCACGGTGGTGTGAGAGGTCGGCTAGGAAACTAGCCTCCTACTCGATTAAGATCGTGGAATATTGCGCTGCTGTCTTGCGGCGCGGACGTGCCGCGGTTACAATAAGTGTAGGGCAGAGCACTACGCTTTGCGGCTTGCGGCGGAGGGGATATGCAGCGCGTCGCGGTATTTCGCCACGGTGCGGCGGGAGAGCGGAATACCCTGCTCCGTTAACAGCTCGCTCAGACGCTGATCCGACAACGGCGCGTGTTTATCCTCCGCCCGGATCAGCGCCGCAATGCGTTTTTTTGCCAGATCGGAAGAGACGCTGCCGGTTTTTCCAAGCCCTGCGGTGAAAAGATCGCTCATCTTCCAGGCACCGTGCGGAGTTTGGATGTATTTTCCGTTCAGCGCACGGCTGACGGTCGAGACGCTGAGATGGGTCGAAAGGGCGAGCTGCTGCATCGTCATGGGCTGCAGAGGGGAATGTCCGTCAAAGAAGTCGCGCTGCTTTTGAAGGATTTCGTCGGCACAGCGGAGGATCGTGTCCTCCCGGCGGGAAACGCAGCGTATCAGCCACTCCGCCTGCGTGATCTTCTCCGAGATATAGCGGCGAACCTCACGATCCTCGGATTCCTTTTGCAGCTTCCGGTAAAACGTGCTGATGCGAAGCGAGAAATCGTTCGCGCGGTTGAGTACCGCGTGACGCCCGTTTTCGTCCTCGAAGACCAGCACGTCGGGCGTCAAATAGCTGCTCTCCTCTTTGAAAGAAAAACTACTGCACGGAAAGGGGGTAAGTGCGCGGATCGTCTCGCCTGCGGCGATCACGTCTTTTTCATCCGCGTCCAAAGCGGCGGCGATCGTAACATATGCGTGTCTGCCGAGGGATTTCAAATGCGACTGCGCGATCCGGTAAGCCAGCCCCGTTTCGCCGCGCGCAGCGAGCTGCAGGCAAAGACACTCGGACAGATCGCGGGCGCAAACGCCTGCCGGATCCAGACTTTGCACAAGCCGGATCGCCGCCAGCAGCTTCGGAAGCTCCGCAGCATCCGCAAGCGACCTGGCATCCTCACGCAGATAGCCGTCTTTGTCAAGGCAGCGTACAACATATTCCGCCCAGCGGTATTCCTCGGCGCTCAGACGTTTTTGGGAAAGCTGATAGAGCAGATGCGACACCAGATCCTCGTCATAATCGGCGGTACTGCGGTCAACATAGTCCCGCGGGGTCTGCTGCGCGTTAGCGGCACCGGTGTGCGCAAAGCCGCAGTCGTCCGGCTCATCCTCCGTGCCGTCCGTCCGGGGCGTTTCCGCCTGCACGCTCAGCGATTCGTGCGGCAGCTCACTTTCAAGCACCGGGTTTTCGAGCAGTGCATTGGAGATCAGTCCCTGCAGCTGGCACAGATCCATTTGCAGGATCTGCATGGCCGTGATGAGCCGCGGATGAAGCTGCTGTGTCGTTTTTTGCTCGTGAAGAAGCTGCAAGGCTACATACCTCCTTTTGCCTGCCCGTGGGAGACGCAAAAATCGGCTGCGTTTTTGGCAGCGCGTTTTGCCGGCTACCAAGGATTGTAGCGCGAAAGTCGAAAGATGTCAAGGCGGTGGGGATGAGAAGCGAAAAACACTATTTGTAGTGGCACGGGATTTGCACTATACAAAAGCAGAAACAAAAGGAGGCGTATATTCGAATGAATATTGGTGTTTTTGAAAGCAACATCCCCGGTATCCTGCTGATGTCCCACGGGCCGCTCTGCCAGGCGCTGCTGGAATCCGCGAAAATGCTGGGCGGTGAGGCCGCAAATGTCGTGGCTCTGCCGCTGTTTGAAAATGCGGATATTGAAGCATACGGCGCGGAGGCGATGGCGATCTATCGCTCCATGCCGCAGGGCTCGATCGTGCTGTTCGACCTGGCTGGCGGCACACCGTTTAATCAAATGCTGATGAAAAGCAACGGTGAGAGCTTTTCCGGGATGTGCGGCGTGAATCTGCCGATCCTGATGGAGGCACTGGCCTTGCGGGAGAGCCTGCAGGGCGATGCGCTGATCGACGCTTTGATGGAATCTGCAAGTATGTCCATTGTCAATTTGAAGGGTTTTTTCATGGAACTGTAAAATACACTTAGGGAAGCTCTGCGTCGATCCGATGGAGGATCCGGAGGTTCCTTGGAACGGAGGTGCATTTTTGAGAAAAGACACTGTACTGGAGTATGTTCTGTCTCTGTGCGGGAAGCAGGACCCGCTCGTCGGAGTGACAGCACAGGAAGTCTCTGATGCGCTGGGCATTTGGCGCAACGACGCTGCGGTCGATCTGAATAAGCTGGTGGCGGAAGGCAAGCTGCGCCGGAGCGGAAAAAAGAACATCCGGTTCTTCCCGGAAAACACGGAGCAGAGATCGCAGCCGCAGGACGCGGAAAAAGCGGAGGAGCTGCACGGCGAGGCTGCACAGAGCAAGGCGTTTTCAAGACTTGTCGGTGCGGACGGCAGCCTGAAATACCAGCTTCGCGTGGCAAAGGCCGCTGTGACCTACCCGCCCTACGGGCTGAATATGCTGATCACCGGCTCAACGGGCAGCGGCAAGAGCTACTTTGCCCGCACGATCTGGGAGTATGCGAAGGAAGTGGGGGCGTTCCGGACTGCCCGCGAGGATGCCCCGTTCGTCGTATTCAACTGTGCCGAATACGCCGACAATCCGCAGCTTCTGCTCTCGCATCTGTTCGGGTACAAAAAGGGCGCGTTCACCGGCGCGTTCGAGGATAAGCCGGGCATTGTGGAGGAGGCAAACGGCGGCATCCTGTTTTTGGATGAGATCCACTGCCTTTCCGCCTCCGGGCAGGAGACGTTCTTCACCCTGCTCGATACCGGCGTATTCCACCGCATCGGCGACAATGCGCCGCGAAATTCCCGGTTCATGCTCATTGGCGCGACGACGAAGCCTCTGACGGAGCTGCTGGAGACCTTCCTGCGGCGAATGCCGGTGCTGATCACCATGCCGACGCTGTCCGAGCGTCCGATGAAGGAGCGCCTTGAGCTGGTCGAGCACTTCTACTCGGAGGAAGCGGCGCACATCGGAAAAAAGCTCCGCATTAAAAAAGGCGCACTGAACAGCATTTTGGACTATTCGCTGCATTCCAATCTGGGCGCACTGAAAAATATGGTGCAGATCTCCTGCGCCAAGGCGTTTCTGCGTGCGAATGTTTCCGGCGCGGTTCGTGATGAGATCGAGGTCACCTTCTCGGATCTGTCCTTTCAGACCTACAACATCTCCGACGAGAGCAGACAGTACCCGAACGGTACGCTTCGATTCACCGAGGATCTTGTGGTCCCGAACGAACGGACGCCGAACGGCTTTGCGGAGGACTCGTCCCTTGTGGACATCTACGACTTTGTCGAGACGCGGCTTGCGGCGAGTGCGCTGCAAAAGCAGGAATCCGGCGATATTCAGCAGTATATCGCCTCGGAGATCAATAACTACTATCTCGGCATGGAGCAGGCGCTCCAGTCTTCGGATGTGGACCGGCAGATGCTTGACCGCGTTCTGTTTCCGGGCTGCATCGGCATTTGCAGTGAGTTTTTGAGTATGGCGGCGCGGGAGCTGGGGCAGGTCTATCCGCCGATTGCCGCGACGCTGCTGGCGATGCATATCAGCCAGTATGTCAGCCGGATGCGCTCGGAGCAGCCGGTGTTTCCGTTCAGCGTGCGCGACGGCATGAGCGGCTATTCGCGCGAAATGCAGTTTCTGCAAAAGAACAAGGACTGGCTCTCCGTTGCGATCAAGGCGAAAATATCCGACGATGAAATGAATTGCCTTGCCATTCTGCTGCGGCAGGCGGGCGAGAAAAAGGACAAGCCCTCGGTCTGGATCACCCTGGTGTCCGGCAGCGACGGCGTGGCGGCCGGCATGGCGAAGTATCTCAATTCCGTCCATCGCACCACACACATCCACTGGGTCGACAGCAACGGATCGGACATCCTGTTTAACGCCTTGTGCGAGAACGTCGCCAATTTCCACGGAACCTGCGGCAACATGATATTTACGGATATTCAGGCACTGGCGACGCTCGAATCCGAGCTGGTCAAGGCGACGGGGATCGCCTGTAAGGTCGTCCCGATCCTCGAGCAAAAGCTTTTGCTCAAGGCGATCCGCCTGACGTTCAATCCGGCCGCCAGCGATCTTGAACAGATGAAGCGCCAGATCCTTGAGGAATATTCCAGACAGCTCCAGCATTATTTCCTCGCCTCCGGGATCGACCTGACCGCCGCGGTGCAAAGCGCAAACATGAAGCACGAGCGCCTGATCCTTTCCATCTGCGTGACCGGTATCGGAAGCGCAAAAAGCGTGAAGGAGATTCTGGAAAAGCGCCTGTCCTATATTCCGGGACTGCGCGTGGTTGCGATCAGCTCGCTGGAGAATATGGAGCAGATCGCAAGCACCTATGCAGACACGCTGCAGCTTGCGGTCGGCACGGTCGACCCGCGTATCCCGAACGTCCCGTTTGTCACGGCAGACCGCGTTTTCAGCAACAAGGGGATCATGGAGATCGCCTCTCTGCTTGACGACTGGAGCGGCGACGGAGGACAGAAGGACACCGAAGCCGACGGCCTGACAAGCAGCGAGACCTATGCGCTGCTGATCGAAAGCCTGCGGTTTTTGGCACCGCACGTCGACCAGGAGCTTGCCACAAGCTGCATACAGGAAATGACCCGTATTCTGGAGACGGATTACTACAAAAAGCCGATGCCGCAGGATGTGCGGGTGCGGCTGTTTATGCACGCGGCAGCAATGCTCGAGAGGATCACCGACGGGGAGACGCTGCAGCCGGAGCCGGAGCATGAAGCCCTGCTGCAGCAAAAGACGCAGTGGTTTGCATTCCTGAAGGAGCTGATCCGGCGCGCTTTTGCACCGTTTGGTCTGGAAATACCCCGTACGGAATATTTGTATTTTATGCTGTCTCTTCCTGAGACACTCTAAAATCAGACAAGAGGAGAAGAAAATATGCTGAGTAGAAAGGTTACGGTTAAGAACGAGTCCGGTCTGCACGCCCGCCCTGCGAACCAGTTCGTGAAGGAGGCGATCCGCCACACCGGGTGTAATGTGTTTATTGAAAAAGACGGCAGAAGGTATAACGGGAAGTCGATCGTTTCGGTGCTCACCGCGTGCGTGAAATGCGGCACGGAGATCGAGCTTGTTGTTGAGGGCGAAAATGAAGCGCAGACCCTGTGTGATCTGGTCGCGGCCGTTGAATCCGGCTTGGGTGAATAAGCGGAGACCGGGATAAGCCGCACAACGAAGAGAGGAGACGCGTATATGGCAGTTGTTTTGAGAGGAACGGGCACCTCCGAGGGTGCGGCAATGGCGAAGCTCCTGCGGTTTACGCAGAAAAAGCCGGAGATCCCGCGCACACCGGCGGAGGATCCGGAGGCCGAGCTGGAGCGGCTCGGAGAGATCTTTGCGCAGGCGCGGGAGGAACTGAAAGCGCTATACCAAAATGCGCTGGAAAAGACGGGAAAGGCGGAGGCTGCGATCTTTGACGCGCATTTGACGCTGCTGGAGGATGAATACTCTGTCTATGAACCGATCAGTGAGCGGATCCGCAGTGAGCGGAACAACGCCGCAATGGCGATCAGCCTGCAATTTGACGAGCTGGCTGCGATGTTCCGCTCTCTGGGCGACGAGCTGATGGCAGAGCGTGCAGCGGACGCGGAGGATCTGAAAACGCTGCTGCTGCGGATCGCGCTCGGAACGGCTCGTCAGGATCTTTCTCACCTGGACTGCGATGTGATCCTGCTTGCCGGGGAGCTGACGCCCTCGGATACCGTGCGCATGGATGCCGCGCACGTCAGGGGGATCGCAACGACCCTCGGCGGCGTGACCTCTCA
>JAEDOK010000104.1 GCA_016302005.1 Oscillospiraceae bacterium
CGCAGTTCACGCCGTAGGGGCGGCTATCAGCCGCCCGGTGCAGGCACTACCGACTGCGTAGAGGTTCGTTCCTCTGCACCATCCGCCTGCTTTGCGTTCACTATTCACTATTCACTTTGCATAACAAAGGAGACCCTCAAAATGCTGATTGATTTTCCCATGATGGAAGAAACCATCTTCCCCAATTTCAAAGGCGGCGAGAAAGAATACGCCGCAAGACGTTTCTCCAACGGACAAAACACCATCATGCGCGGCAGATTGATCCCCGGCGCGTCCATCGGAATGCACACGCATGAAACCTCCTCGGAGATCATTTTTATTCTCTCGGGCGAGGCGAGCATCCTCTGTGACGGCAAGCCCGAGACGCTGACCGCCGGACAATGCCACTATTGCCCCAAGGGCAGCACTCATACCATGAAAAACAACGGCACCGACGAGCTGACCTTCTTCGCCGTCGTCCCGGAACAATAAATTTCCTCCACTCCCCTTGTCATTGCGAGACCGGTGCGCGCACCGGTCGTGGCAATCTCAGGCTATAGCTTTGTATGCATCCCATAGTTCCTGCACGAGATTGCCACGTCGCTGCGCTCCTCGCAATGACAATGAGGGTAGCGAATACACTTTTTTAAATCCGTGCGAAGCACACCACAGTCCTTCACCATTCACTCTTAGCCCTTAGCCAAAAAGTCCGCCCACAGGCGCGTCATGGATGCCGTGCGCTACAGCTTCCCACAGACCGCTACCTATTCACGATTCACCATTCACAGAATAAAGAAAGTCGAGATACACCATGTTTGAGATCACCTTCCGTTTTGAAAATTCCGAGGATACTGTCGTCATCGCCGCTTCCCCTGAGGAGACGATCCTCGATGCTGCGCGCAAGGCGAATGTCGCCATCGACGCGCCCTGCTCCGGCAACGGCTCCTGCGGCAAGTGCCGTGTCAAGCTGCTTACCGGTGAGGTTTCCGGCTTGCAGACCTCCCACATCTCCGACGAGGAGTACGCCGAGGGCTGGCGGCTGTCCTGCTGCACCAAGCCCCTGTCTGACCTGAGCGTATTGGTGCCCGACATCGCCTCCGCCTATCGCAGCCGCATGAAGACCGCCGACCTTTCCAGCCGCAAGGAGATCGAAATTTTCGAAAACCTCCTCTCCGGTGTTCGCGCTGCGGGTGTCGAGCTGAAAAACGCCTTTGAGACGGTCGATCTGACCCTCGACGCGCCCACGCTGGACGACACCATGCCCGACAACGAGCGACTGACCCGCGCCCTTGCCGAAAAGGTCGGCGGGGAGATCGAGCTGCCCTTCTACCCGATGCGCCAACTGCCCTCCGTGCTGCGGGAGAACGATTTCTCGATTCGCGTGATCGGTGAGCGCAAGGGCAATCAATTCCTGATCTATGACATCACCGGTCAAAATGACACGCGCCCCCTCTGCGGTGTCGGCATCGACATCGGCACCACCACCGTCTCCGCCGTCCTGTTTGACCTGAAGGACGGCCGCCTTCTGGCAAAAGCCTCCGGCGGCAACGGACAGATCCGCTACGGTGCGGATGTCATTAACCGTATCATCGAGCAGGGCAAGACCGGCGGCAGAAAGAAATTGCAGGATGCGATCATCAAGGAGACCCTTGTCCCCCTCATTGCCGCATTGTGCCAGCAGGCAGGCGTCCCCGCGACGCGCATTTACCGCTTGGCAGTCGCCTCCAACACGACGATGAACCACCTGCTCCTGGGCGTGGACGCAGACCCCGTCCGCACCGAACCCTATATTCCTGCGTTCTTCCACTATGAAGCCCTCAAGGCGCAGGACATCGGTCTGCCTGCCCATCCGAACGCCGCCGTGCGCATCGCGCCGAACATCGGCTCTTATGTGGGCGGCGACATCACGGCGGGTGCCTTCGCCGCGATGCTCTGGGACAGAGACGAGCTGTCTCTGTTCATCGACCTCGGCACAAACGGCGAGATCGTCTTCGGCAACCGCGATTTCCTCGTCTCCTGCGCCTGCTCGGCGGGTCCTGCCTTTGAGGGCGGCGACATCTCCTGCGGTATGCGCGCGACGGACGGCGCGATCGAATCGGTCGCCATCGACGAAGCTACGATGGAACCGACTCTCGGCATCATCGGCGAAGCCGGGCAAAAGCCCGTCGGACTTTGCGGCAGCGGCATCATTGACCTGATCGCGGAGCTGTTCCGCTGCGGCATCATCAATTCCAAGGGCATATTTGTCCGCGAGGGTGCAAGAGTCGCCCATGACCGCCACGGCTGCGGGCGTTATATCCTCGCCACACCCACAGAATCCGCCACGGGCAGAGAGGTCGCGCTGAATGAAGTCGATATCGTGAATTTCATCCGTGCCAAGGGTGCGATCTATTCCGCGATCGACACCCTGCTGTCTGCCATGGACATGGACGAGAGCGTTCTGGAGGCGGTCTATGTGGCAGGCGGCATCGGCAGCGGCATCAATATGCAAAACGCCGTCCGCATCGGCATGTTCCCGAATGTGCCGCAGGAGATGTTCCATTATATCGGCAACTCGTCCCTCGCGGGCGCGTACGCCATCGCCCTGTCGGAGGCGGCGGATGCCAAGGTATCCGAGGTGGCGCGGAACATGACCTACATGGAGCTGTCCACCCACCCGGGCTATATGGACGCCTTCGTCGCCGCCTGCTTCCTGCCCCACACCGCCGCCTCCCGTTTCGAACCTCTCGCTTAACCCTCCGAACCATTCTTGTAGGGCGGGGACATGTCCCCGCCCTACAGGGGCGATGTGCATTTTTACGGATCTCTGCTCGCCCAACCTACCGCCAATTTGATAGCAAGGAGTAACCCATATGCAAGTTGAAAACCACAAGGAAGAAGTGCCGTTCGCGTATTATTGCGAGAAATTCGCCGCGATGGACGCGCAGGAGGCGGTAAATCGGCTCGGTATCCCATTCGAAAACAGGGAGTTTACCGTGACCCTGCTCGGCGCTGCCTATCATATTTCCCACCCGACCTATGCCCTCCGTGCGGAGGAGGGCGCGCTCGCCTCCCTTCCCGCGCAGACCTTTCTGCTGCGCTATCTGCTTGCGGGCAAGCCCGCCGCGCCCTGTGGGGATTTCAAGACCTTCCGCGAAATGCCCTGGGGCGAATTATATATCCAGCCCTTTACCGGCAGAGTGCTGACCCGCGCCGCCTTTACCTTCGGCACAAGACTTGAAAAATTCCGCGCCGCCGCCGAAAAGCTCGGCGGTCAGCCCCTCAAGCATGGCGACGCGGCGTATGAATTCCGCTTTTTGGACGAATACCGCCTGCGTCTGATCGTGTGGGAGGGCGACGACGAATTCCCGCCAAACGCTCAGCTCCTCTACTCGGCAAACTTCGAAGACGGCTTTGCCGCAGAGGACCGCGTGGTCGCCGGCGACCTGCTCATCACCGCACTGAAAACAAAACTGTGACGATGATCTTCGTCCTTCGCGGGCGGCTGATAGCCGCCCCTACAGCGCAAACTGTCAGATTACTCGTAGGGGCGGCTATCAGCCGCCCGCGTGCAGGAACTACCAAGCGTGTAAAAACTCGTGTCCCCGCCCTGCAGGGGAAAGCGATAAAAAATCCAAAAAAATGCGCGGAAACGGTTGACAAGTATTCTATATAGTGATACAATCTTTTTCGGTAAAAACATATCGAATATGTTTTGAACGGTACCGCCCCGCCAATCCAACGGCAGCGGTATGACAAACTCATTGCGTGAGGTCATTCCAACGGCGTAGCGCAAAATTTATTAGAAGGAGATATTCCAAATGAGTTTCAAATCCGACATCGAAATCGCACAGGAAACCGAGATGCTGCCGATCACCGAGGTCGCCAAGACCGCAGGCATCGACGACAAGTACATCGAACAGTACGGCAAGTACAAGGCAAAGGTTGACTACAACATCCTCAAGGAAGTCAAGCGTGAGGACGGCAAGCTGATCCTCGTCACCGCCATCAACCCCACCCCCGCAGGCGAAGGCAAGACCACCACGACCGTCGGTCTGGCAGACGGCATGCGCAAGCTGGGCAAGAATGTCCTCGTCGCGCTCCGTGAGCCGTCCCTCGGCCCGGTCTTCGGCGTGAAGGGCGGCGCGGCAGGCGGCGGCTACGCACAGGTCGTCCCGATGGAGGACATCAACCTGCACTTCACCGGCGACTTCCACGCCATCGGCGCTGCGAACAACCTCCTTGCCGCTATGCTGGATAACCATATTTATCAGGGCAACCGCCTCGGCATTGACCCCCGCCGCATCACCTGGCGCCGCTGCGTCGATATGAACGACCGTCAGCTCCGCTTCGTCGTGGACGGCTTGGGCGGCAGAGTCAACGGCACCCCCCGTGAGGATGGCTACGACATCACCGTCGCCTCCGAGATCATGGCAGTGCTCTGCCTCGCTTCCGACATCACCGACCTGAAGGAGCGTCTGTCGCGCCTCGTCGTCGGCTACACCTATGACGAAAAGCCCGTCACCGCAGGCGACCTGAACGCACAGGGCGCGATGACCGCGCTGCTCAAGGACGCACTGAAGCCGAACCTCGTGCAGACCCTCGAGCATACCCCGGCGTTCGTCCACGGCGGTCCGTTCGCCAACATTGCGCACGGCTGCAACTCCGTCACCGCGACGAAGGTCGCCATGCGTCTGTCCGACTACACCGTCACCGAAGCAGGCTTCGGCGCTGACCTCGGCGCTGAGAAGTTCCTCGACATCAAGTGCCGCATGGCTGGCTTGAAGCCGAGCTGCGTCGTCCTTGTCGCGACCGTCCGCGCCCTGAAGTACAACGGCGGCGTGCCGAAGGCAGAGACCGGCGTTGAGAACCTGGAGGCTCTGGAAAAGGGTCTTCCCAACCTGCTGCAGCATGTTTCCAACATCACCAATGTCTACAAGCTGCCGTGCGTGGTTGCGATCAACCGCTTCCCGCAGGACACCGAGGCGGAGCTGAAGCTTGTCGAGGACAAGTGCCGCGAGCTGGGCGTCAATGTCGCGCTGTCCGAGGTCTGGGCAAAGGGCGGCGAAGGCGGCATCGAGCTGGCCAAGGAAGTCATCCGTCTGTGCGACCAGCCCAACGACTTCACCTTCTCCTACGAGCTGGATAAGCCCATCAAGGAAAAGATCCGCGACATCGTCACGAAGATCTACCACGGCGACGACGTGGCCTTCACCCCGAACGCCGAGAAGCAGATCAAGACCCTGACCGAGCTGGGCTACGACAAAATGCCCATCTGCATGGCAAAGACGCAGTATTCCTTCACCGACGATCCCACCAAGCTGGGCGCACCGAAGGGCTTCACCGTCACCGTCCGCAACGTCAAGGTCTCCGCAGGCGCGGGCTTCCTCGTTGCCCTGACCGGTGAGATCATGACCATGCCCGGTCTGCCGAAGGTTCCCGCCGCCGAGCGCATTGATGTCGACGAGAACGGCAAGATCAGCGGTCTGTTCTAAGAAATAATCCCCATAACTCCGGCGGCAACCCCGCCGGAGTTTTTCGGATTCGCCCCGGTTGGGCAGGGGCAGTCATAAGCCGATGCAAGAACTGCCGAGCGCGTACAAATGAGGAAACCAGATTGCCACGTCGCTGCGCTCCTCGCAATGACATGGAAAGCTACCCTATTTGTCATTGCGAGGGCGCCTGCGCCCGTGGCTGCGCAGCCGTTAGCGACGAAGGAGCTTTACGGATGCGGCGTACCCCTCGCGGGTGCAATCTCATGCAGAAACTACCGGCTGTGTACAACCATGTTTCCCCGTACCGTCTGCCGCTTACGCGGACGGCGGGGGGACGCTTGCGAGCGCCGCCTGTGGCGGAGAAAGCGAGCA
>JAEDOK010000105.1 GCA_016302005.1 Oscillospiraceae bacterium
ACCACGTCGCTTCGCTCCTCGCAATGACACGTCGGGGACTTTTTCGACACGCTGAACAGCTCGTGCCACCCCCCGGCACGAGCTGTTTCCCTTCCACCCGCCCTACATGGAGTTTCATTACAATGACACGACAGGCACCCCATCTGTCATTGTCATGAAACCCTTTGTAGGGTGGGGACATGTCCTAAGCCGCGTGCAGGAACTACCAAGTATGTACAGACTTGATCATGCCTACTGTCTGCCGCTTCGCGGACGAGCAAGCTTGTACACACTCGGTAGTTCCTGCACAAGATTGCCACGCCTCGTTCCTCGGCTCGCAATGACAAATAGGGCAGCCTTTCCGTGTCATTGCGAGACCGGTGCGCACACCGGTCGTGGCAATCTCATGCGCACACCCCGAAATAATACCGCACCCCTGTAGGGCGGATGGTTTTGGGGGAGAGCGTGAGCTTGCCGCGGGCATCCCCCTTCTTGCAATGACAATCAAAAACCGATCTCCTCCTGCGGTGCAGAGGGGATCGGTTTCGTTTGCAGGGAAATATATTTGGGTACAATGCTACCTTGTCTCCAGCAGACGGCAGCGTTCGGGCAGCTCCGCAGCGTCGAGACGAATCAGCCTCTGCGGCTCTGCGGCGGTAACGGAAATGACAAAATCCTCCAGCACATGGCTTTGGCAGAAGCTGCCGTCCTCCAAAGCGCCCTCCCTTACGGGAAAGCTTGGCATATCGTAGCAGATCCCTCTGCCCGTGTATTTTCCGTAGCTTTCCTTCCTCGTCCAAAGACGCGTAAAAAGCATATCCGCATCGCCCGCTTTGACGGCGGAAAGCTCCTGCCGGGTCATGACCCGCTTTGCAAGCGCTTCCTTGAAGGGCACATAATGCTGAATGTCCACCCCCAAAGCGCTGTCGGCAACGCCGCAGGCAACCCCTTTTTTGCAGTGGGAAAGATTAAAATGAATCCCCTGCATATCCGCAAGATAGGGCTTCCCCTCCGCCATGACGGCAAGCCTCGGCATTCTGCGGCAGTCATATTCTAAATACAGCGCGACACGCAGCAGCACAAATGCCAACAGGGATTGCACGCGGTCGCTGCGAAAGCGGTATTGCTGCGCCCGCGCAAGCCGCTCCGAGGACACATAGGGCATAAGTGCGTCGATCTCTGCGTCCTGCATTTGTTCGATACGATCCATATAATAAACCACGGCGAAGCTCCATTCTCGCAAGGACGCCTCCGTGCGTCCCCGTTTTGAGAATTATAGCATGTAAAATTATAGCAGTCAACACAAACGCTGCCTCTCCGGAAAAGAACGGCAGCTTTCCCGACTGCTGCACTTTTTTCATGAACTCCCTTGACAAGTGACCGATTGGTAACTATAATAAAGTTACCGAACGGTCACTTTTTTGAAAAACAGGAGGCAATGCATGGGTCAGGGTACAAAGGAACGGATCATGGAGGAGGCGCTGCGGCTTTTTGCGCAAAAGGGCTATGTTGCAGCCTCCATGCAGGACATTGCCGCCCGCTTGGGCATCACAAAGGCGGCGCTGTATAAGCACTATGGGAGCAAACGCGAAATTCTCGACGCGATCCTTGCGAAAATGCGCCAAATGGATCTTGCAGAGGCGCAGGCGCACGAAATGCCGGAGGGCTTGGCGGAGGAGATGCCGGAGGCGTATTGCGGCATCTCGCCCGAAACCATCCGCGTGTATACGAAAGCCATGTTCCTGCACTGGACGCAGGACGCCTTTGCCGCCGCCTTTCGCCAAATGCTGACGCTGGAGCAGTACCGCGACGCGGAGATGGCGGCGCTGTACCGGATGTACCTTGCCGAAGGGCCTGTCGCGTATATGACAGACGTTTTCCGCCCCATGACGGATTCCGACGAAGCGGCGCGGCAGCTCGCCTTGGCGCTGTATGGGCCGATCTTCCTGCTCTACAGCATCTACGACGGCGCAGCGGACAAAGCCCCCGTCCTCGCGCAGGCAGACCGGCATTTGGAACGCTTCACGCAGTCCCTCCCCAAACCATAACACGCGCCGTTTCGCTATTCACTATTCTCTATTCTCTAAATTCAAAGGAGGAAACCCGAATGAAATACATTCTCAGTCAAAAATACGACACCCCCGCACTCATGGCAAAGATCATGGGCCCGAACCCGATCAAGCTGACGGAGGAGCTGCTGCGGGAAAGCAGGATCCCCAAGGGCGCCGCCGTCTGCGACCTCGGCAGCGGACAGGGCTTGACCTCCGTCTTTATGGCGAAGGAATACGGCTACAAGGTCTATGCCGCCGACCTGTGGAGCGACCCGGAGGAAAACCGCAGGTTTTTCCGCGAGATGGGTCTGACGGACGAGCAGATCGTCCCCGTCAAGGCAGACGCTGCGGCGCTTCCCTTTGCAGCCGATTTTTTTGATGCCGTCGTTACCACCGACTCCTACAACTATTTCGGGCGCGACCCGGAATATCTGGACACCAAGCTGCTGCCCTTTGTCAGGCCCGGCGGCTACATCTACATTGCGATCCCCGGCATGAAGCAGGATTGCCATGACCGGCTGCCTGCCGAGCTGCTGCTGTCATGGACACCGGAGCAGCTTGACTATCTGCATGATGTTGCCTATTGGACGGCTATGGTTCGCCAATGCAGGGGCGCGGAGATCGTCTCCGTCCGCGAGATGGAGTCCAACGAGGAGGTCTGGGCAGACTGGCTGCAGCAGGAAAACGAATACGCCGTCGGCGACCGCAAAGCCATGGAGGCAGACGGCGGCAAATATCTGAATTTCATTCAAATCGTTCTCCAAAAGCGCTGACTCTCCCACAACACCGTAGGGGCGGCTATCAGCCGCCCGGTGCAGGCACTATCGACTGCGTCCAAGCTCCCTTCCCATGTCATTTTCACAAACCCCCTTGTAGGGCGGGGACATGTCCTAAGCCGCGTGTAGAAACTACCGACTGCGTATAAATCTTCCCTTCATGTCATTGCGAGACCCCAACGGGGTCGTGGCAATCTCGTGCAGGAACTACCGACTGTATCCAAATTTGTTCGTCTGTACTGTCTGCCGCTTACGCGGTCGGCACGCCCAGTGGTCGTGCCCTACGAATATGGAACGCACCCTCGCCGTAGGGCGCGCACCCGCAAGGGGTATGCCGCATCCGTAGCGCTCCTTCGTCGCGAACGGCTGCGCTAACGACTCGGCGCACCGGTGCAGAAACCACCGACTGCGTACTAATCAACAGCCTAAGATTGCCACGTCGCTACGCTCCTCGCAATGACATCGTAGGCTCCCCTATTTGTCATTGCGAACCCAGTGCGCACACTGGGTGTGGCAATCTCGTGCAGGAACTACCGACTGCATACAAACCCATCTCTCACAATGACAGGGATACAAAAAAAGATGACAAGGTGTTCCTCCCCTTGTCATCTTTTTTTGCATATCAATGATTGCTGAAAACGATCAGATTATCGCTGTCCTTCAGGCATACCTTGATCTCGTTCTGATCGCCCGAGAAGATATGCATTTGACCTTCCTTGCTCGTATAACCGAGCACGACCGCCTTATTATTCTCCGGCGACGCGTCAAATACCGCGCGGATCAGCTCCGCCGCCGTGCATTCGCCGGGGGTCTGCCGGAAGAAGGTGCCGACATGCTTGATATACAGCTCCTTACTCTCATATTCGCGTTTCTTTTTCTCGGCAGTCGCAGCTTGTCCGGCGGGCAGCTTCTTCTGTTCATCCTCCGCCGTATCGTAGGTCAGAATGTCCTTATAGAAGTCATACAGCGCGTCCTTCCGGCTGATCTGCGTGACCATCTTGCTGATATAGCGGTTGCTGATCACAACATTGTTCACGCTGTAGTTATGCACGACATCGAAATTCTTCGGATTCAAAATCTCAACGACCACATCAATGCTCTCTCTTGCAAAGCCCGGTGTCTTTTGCCGCCTGAAAATAATATCCTGCACATAAACCAGATAGGTCAGCGCGTTTGCGTCAATGTCCTCCGTGACCACGGTGTCGTCGGACAGGATCAGGATACTCGTATCCTGCCCTTGGTTGGCGTCGATAAACGCGTCGATCGCGCCGCAGATCCGCTCATAATCAAACACATCCGCGCGGATCGTCTCGCGTACATACGGATACTGCTGGGGATCATAGTACTTTTCCAGACTCTTTTCATCGTCGATCACGATGAGGTTCAGGATCTCTTCGCCTTTCCGCTTCCACTCCGCGCGGAACGCGTTAAACCCGTTCATGATATCCTTGCTCTTGCTGTTGTGCCCGATGATGATCACATTCCGTCTCGAGAGCCAGTAGTTCGGGTTCAGAGAGACGGTATAATCCGAAGCGGCAGGCGGTGTCTCCTTTTGAAAGTCTTCGTCCTTCTCTGCAACATAGAATGCTTGGTGTCCTTCCGTGGTGTCCATCAACGTCATGGGGATGGCGTGGGAGTGCGTTTGGAGATATTGCCGGAGCAGTTGATTCTCATCGGCTGCCTTCTCGTGCGGATAGCAGTAGAACTCCGCGCCCTTGTTGGAGAACAGCTCGCTGTACACGGTGTTCAGTTCCGGCATGATCGAGAACTGCGACAGGATCTGACCGAGGATCTTATTGATCGGCACAGGCACGATGTTATTTTTCCCTGCGTTCTTCTTGTGCTCCGCGATCCGGTCAACAATGTTCCCCGTCCACTCGTCATCGACCTCGACAATAATGACCTGATCGTCCGCGGAGTCTGCCTTGCCCGTCATCTCCGCGACCTGCACAAGGGTCTTGATCGTGTTGGCGTTGCCCTTTTCATGCTTCCCGACGCGTTCCACATAGTCATATTTGCACATCGTATTTTGAATGTCCTTGCCCAAAATAATGACCGTCCGCGCTTGGGAAATGGAGATGTCATGCAGCTGCTTTGTCGAGTAAGTCTCGCCCTCTCGGACAATATAAGTAATTCTGTTTTTGATCCGGCGCTTTTTCTTCAGCCGCAGCCGCTGAAGGAAGGGCTTCCCCGCGCATTCCTCCTTCAGCGCGCGCTGTTCATTCTTCAGCGTCGTGGCAAGACGGTCGGAGATCTCCCGTTTGACGGCTTCTCCGTTTTCCGTCACAAGGATGATGACCTTTTCCTGCTCACCCGTATACAGCAGATCGTTGACGATCTCCGACGCACGGGAGTTCCAGTTTAAAATGACCGTATGCCCGGAGACCTTCAGCGGGCGGGCGCCGGAGTTGGAGTTCTCGATAAAACTCGAAATATAGTTCGTGACATAACCGATGACCGCGCCGGTGAAGGTGATCATACCGATGAGCACCGTAACCATGCAGACGATGATCAAGCCCACACCGGCTTGTCCGATGTCCGCGATCACATATTGGACGCAGCCGGCATCCAATATCATGCTGATCGTGTAAAAGACCGATGACCAAAAATCATTTTGCTCCAAAGATTTGGGCGCCAGCGCGGAGATGATCAACGCCGACGCGCCGAACAGGAAGAGGTTCAGCAGCAAGATTGCCAGCAAAATCGCTCTTGCGGGCTTTTTGGCAATAAAAACGCTAACCCATTCTTTGATTCTTCGAAACATGCTCTCATTCCCCCCGTTTTTCTTTCCAAACGCCCTTCCCGCATCGATATAACGGAAACAGCAGATCGTTATTGGATAATTATACCTTATCCTGCCGCGAATTTCAACAAAAAATTACACAGAATGACCCAAGCCCGCTCCCACCCCATCGCAGTGGCGGCTATCAGCAGCCCGCGTTGCGCACAAAATATAAAAAGAGATTGCACCCGCAATACCCGCAATACCCGCAATGCCCGCAAGGGGCA
>JAEDOK010000106.1 GCA_016302005.1 Oscillospiraceae bacterium
TTTGCCCACGCAGACAGAGCCGCTGATTCAACAGGACATGTCCCCGCCCTACAAAAATCACTGAACCTTTCACCAAAGGAGCTTTCTATGAAGCTATATCTTCACGGTCATGAGGACCGTTACGCGGTGGAGCAACTGCAGCTTGCGCTGTTTCCGGAGGAGCCGATGGAGCCGGTGGACGCGCCCTTCGAAGGTGACGGCGCGGTTTCCGCGCTGCATGTCGGGAAAACATGGCTCACCGCGACGGCAACCATTACCCTGCACGGCAAGACCGCAAAGGCAACGCGGCGTTTGGCGGTCAAGGACGCGGAGGTTCCCGCGCGCCGCCGTCTGCTGCAAAACACCTATTACGCCGCTGCCGTGCAGCTCCGCGAGCCGCCAAAGTGGGGCAGCCTCTCCGGCGTTCGCCCGACGAAGCTCACCACACGCCATCTGCTCGACGGCGGCGACGAGAAAAGCGCCGACCGTTTGTTGGAAGAGCGCTACCATGTCGCGCCCGAACGCCGCAGGCTCTGCGTTGAGGCGTCCAAGGCGACGATGGAGGCTTTCAAGCGGCTGCGGGAAAATGATGTCTCGCTGTATATCGGCATTCCCTTCTGCCCGACGCGCTGCGCCTATTGCAGCTTTGTCAGCACGGGGGTCGAGCGCATGACGAAGACCCTTCTGCCGCAGTTTTTGGAGGCGTTGGAAAAGGAGATCGTCCATGTCGGGGAGCTGTTGCGGACATCGGGAAAGCGGGTGCGCACCCTCTATATCGGCGGCGGCACACCCACGACCCTTTCCACGCCGCAGATGCAGCGGCTGATGGACGCAATTTGCGCGAATTTTGACTTGACAGACCTGATAGAATATACCGTAGAGGGCGGCAGACCGGACACGCTGGACCTTGCGAAGCTGCAAACCATCCGCGCCCTCGGCTGCGACCGCATGAGCATCAATCCCCAGACGATGAATGACGAAATTTTGTCCCTCATCGGGCGGCGGCATACGAGCGCGCAGACCGTCGAGGCGTTTCATGCTGCGAGAAGAGCGGGCTTTGAGGGGATCAATATGGATCTGATCGCCGGTCTGCCCAATGACACGCGGGGATCCTTTGCTGCTTCGCTTGCACAGGTGCTGGCGCTCGACCCGACCAATGTGACGGTGCATACTCTCGCGCTGAAAAAGGGCGCGGAGCTGTTTTTCTCCCGCACGCGCCTGCCGTCAGCGGAGGAGGTCGCCGCGATGCTGGAGGATGCCGAACACAGCCTGCGCGCAGCGGGCTACAAACCGTATTATCTGTATCGGCAGAAGTATATGTCCGGCAGCTTTGAGAATGTGGGCTGGTGCAAAGACGGCTTCGAGGGGCTGTATAACATCTACATGATGGAGGAGCTGCATTCGATCATCTCCCTCGGCGGCGGCGGAATGACCAAGATCAACCTCCCCGGCGGGCGGCTGGAGCGCTTTCACAATCCAAAATTCCCGCAGCAGTATATCGAACGCATCGACGATGTTTTAAAGCAAAAGGACGAGGCGTTTGCGTTGTTGACGAAGAACGAATGACGAATGTAGGGCGGGGACAGTTTGATTCTACCGAGTGCATAAGGATCTGTTTGCCTGTACCCTCGGGCGGCTGATAGCCGCCCCTACGAGAAATCTCACAGTTCACGCCGTAGGGGCGGCTATCAGCCGCCCGTGTGTAGGTAGTGCCGGGTGCATCAGAACCCGTTATTTTATCGAAAGGACTTTCGTTATGGACACGTTGTTTTCGAATGTTACTGTGGTTACGATGGACGAGGAGCTGCGGGTGCTGTTTTCGGCGTTTGTCGGCGTGACCGACGGGAAGATCAGCTATCTCTCCCGCAAGGCGCCGGAGGAGAAGCCGCAGCAGATCATCAACGGCGAGGGCATGGTTTTGATGCCCGGACTCATCAACTGCCACACGCATCTTGCCATGTCGCCCCTGCGCGGCTACGCGGATGATGTGGAGCTTTCCACATGGCTCAATGACTACATCTTTCCCCGGGAGGATCGCCTCGACGGGCGCTGCGTGAAGGCGGCGACACTTTTGTCCCTTGCCGAGTGCCTGCGCTTCGGCACGACCTCGGTGTCCGATATGTACTATTTCTGCGACGACATCGCCGAGGCGGTCGCCCAAAGCGGCATCAAGGCAAATCTCTCCCGCGCCGTGACCTTCTTCGGGGAGGACTTTGACTTCGAAAAAGACCCGCGCTGCCGGGAAATGGTCGCCCTGAAGGAAAAATGGCACGGCTACGACAACGGCAGGATCAAGATCGAGGCATCGATCCACGGCGAATACACCTCCGACTACCGCGTCTGGGACGCTCTGAGCGAATACGCGATCAACGAGGGCATCGGCATGCACGTCCACCTGTCCGAGACGAAGGCAGAGCATGAGGCGTGTAAGGAGCGCCACGGCTTGACACCGGCGCAGGTGCTCGACTGCCACCATGTCTTTGATGTGCCGGCAATCGCGGCGCACTGCGTCTGGCTCGAGCCGGAGGATATGCGGCTGCTTGCCAAACGGAAGGTGTCCGCCGTCCACAATCCCTGCTCGAATCTCAAGCTTGCCTCCGGCTGCGCGAAGGTGGAGGACATGATCAAGGCGGGCATGAATGTCGCCCTCGGCACGGATTCCTCCGCCTCGAACAATACCCTTGACCTGTTTGAGGAGATCCGAGCGGCGACGCTGATGGCGAAGGGCGCGAGTCTGAACCCCAAAGCCCTGCCCGCGCAGGCGGCGCTGATGATGGCGACGGTCTGCGGTGCCCGGGCGCAGCACAGGGAGGCAGAGTGCGGCATGATCAAGCTCGGCATGGACGCAGATCTCATTTTGCTCGATTTTACCCAACCGCACCTGATGCCCTGCCACAATGTCATGTCCCATCTTGCCTATGCCGTGAGCGGGCATGATGTGGTGATGACGATGGTGCGGGGCAAGATCCTCTACGCTGCGGGCAAGTACCTGACCATCGACCTCGACGCGGTGGTGAAGGAGCTTGCGGCGTATGTGATGCCGAAGATGTTTCATGATCGGACGGAAACGCAGTGAACAGTGAATAGTGAATGGCATAGCAGACGGTAATTCTGCACAAGATTGCACCCGCAATACCCGCAAGGGGCACGCCGCATCCGTAGCGCTCCTTCGTCGCGAACGGCTGCGCAGGGGGTATGCCGCATCCGTAACGCTCGTTCCTCGCGAACGGCTGCGCTACCGCGTCGCTGCGCTCCTCGCAATGACATAAAAAGCTACCATAATTTGTCATTGCGAGACCGGTGCGCACACCGGTCGTGGCAATCTCCGACTGTAGGTTTGTACGCAGTCGGTAGTTCCTGCACCGGCTTAGGACTGTCCCCGCCCTACAGATTCTGTTATTTGCGTTAGCATTCGCACAACACCAAGAAGGAAGGGTATGATTTGGAAAACAAGAACACGAAAAAGCAAAACTTTTTGACCGGTGCGGCGATATTGTCTCTTTCGACGATCGTTGTCAAGGTCATCGGGATGCTCTATAAGCTGCCCCTGAATCAGATCATTGATTCTCAGGGCTTTGCGTATTTCAACAAGGCTTACGCGATCTATACGGTGCTGCTGGTCATCTCCACCACGGGACTGCCCGTTGCCATGAGCCGCATGGTCTCCGAGGCGCAGGCACGCGGCAACGGCAAGCAGATGCAGCGCATTTTCAGCACCGCGATGATCGCTTACCTGAGCATCGGATCCCTCGGGACTGCCGCGATGATGATCTTACCCCATTGGCTGGCATCGGATGTCATGTCCATGCCCAACGCATGGTATTCGATTTTCGCCCTCGGTCCCGCCGTGCTGTGCATCTGCATTGCCTCGGCGTGCAGAGGCTATTTCCAGGGGCAGGGCGATATGACGCCGACTGCCGTCAGTCAGATCATCGAAGCCCTCGGCAAGCTCCTGCTCGGACTGGGCTTTGCGTGGATCATCATGCGCCTTACCTCCAATGTGGCGCTGGCGTCCGGCGCGTCCATCGCGGGCATCAGCATCGGCGCGGCAGGCTCGGCGTTGTATGTCTTTCTCCGCTACCGCCGCAACCGCAGCAAGGTCGCGGCTTTGGGCGGCGAGGCGCTGTCCTACGGCGCAACGGCGAAGAAGCTCCTTGCCATCGCCGTGCCGATCACCCTCGGCGCAGCGGGTTTGCAGCTCATCAACCTCATTGACGAGATCATGGTCACCCGCCGCCTGCTGGAAGCGGCGAGCGCGACGCCTGAAGGGGCGCAGACATGGATGGGGAAAATGTTAGAGCTTGCCCGCAGCGGCATGGTCGCGGAGCTGCCGGAGGGCGCCGTTTTGGAATGGAAGGATGTCATGCAGACTGCCGTGGAGAATCAGAGCGGTGTGTATGCGCTGTGTCAGACTATTTTCAACTTCCCGACGGCGTTCTTCCCCTGTATCACCGCAGCCATCATCCCCGCCATCACCGCCCACCTGACCCGCGGCGATAAAAAGAATGTCAAGCTCGTGCAGGAATCCTCTCTGCGCCTGATGGGACTGATCGCCTGGCCCTGTATGCTCGGACTGCTGACCCTCTCCGAGCCGATCATGGCGCTTCTCGGCGGCTACGGCGACAGCCGCGTGCAAATGGCTGCCGTTCTGCTCTCCATCCTCGCGCCGACGGTGCTGATCAACGGCGTCACAACCGTGACAACTGCGATCATGCAGGCGCATAACCGTCCTTGGCTGCCGATGGTCAATATGCTGATCGGCGGCATTGTGAAGGTCATCGTGAATTATATCCTCGTCGGCAATCCGAACATCGGCATTCTCGGTGCGCCCGTCGGCACGATGGCTTGCTTCCTTGTCTTCATGATCCTCAATATCTTCACCATGCGCCGTGTGCTTGAGGAGCCGCCGAAGCTCCTGCCGCGGCTGTGGAAGAGTGGCATTGCCGCCATTGTGATGGGCGTTGTCGCCTACGGAGGCTACAAGGTGCTGTCCATGCTCCTCTCAAGCGTTGTCATCTGCTGCCTCGGCGCGATCGTCGCTGCGGTTGTTGCATATGTGTTAATGGTCATTTTGCTGAAGGTCATCACCTACGACGACTGCATGCTCCTGCCGAAGGGTGAAAAAATCGCAAAGCTGCTGAAAATTCATTGATTTTTCCCAGTTTTTTACTTGCGTAATTGCGCGATATGTGGTAAATTTTATTGGCAGAGAAACTGTCAGCAGATTCATCTGCCGATGCGATCATTCTTAATCTGAGAAAGAGGTACTATTATGAACAAAACTGAACTGATCTCTGAAATTGCCGGCAAGTCCGGTCTGTCTAAGAAAGATGCCGAGAAGGCACTCGCCGCCGTTGTGGACGCCGTGACTGAGGCAGTCAAGAAGGGCGACAAGGTCCAGCTCGTCGGCTTTGGCTCCTTTGAGCTGAAGTGCCGCGACGCACGCAAGGGTCGTAATCCCAAGACCAAGGAGACCATCGACATCCCCGCGACCCGTGTTCCCGTTTTCAAGGCGGGCAAGGCATTCAAGGACGCTGTTGCGGAATAAGCTGCAAAAATACCGGGCTGCGTCAGGCAGTCCGGTTTTTGTCGTGCGAACGGTCCTTCGATCCCTGTCATTGCGAGGAGCGAAGCGACGCGGTAGCGCAGCCGTTCGCGAGGAACGAGC
>JAEDOK010000107.1 GCA_016302005.1 Oscillospiraceae bacterium
GGCTATCACATCCATGTCTCCGAGGGCATGAACGATGTCTATGACTCCCTGCAAAACTACGGCCGCCGCCCCGTGCAGCGCCTGATGGATCACGGCATTCTCGGTCCCAAGACCATTTTGGGTCACTGCATCCATGTCAACTCCGCCGAGATCGAGATCATCAAGAACACCGACACGATGGTTGTCAACAACCCCGAGTCCAACATGGGCAACGCCGTCGGCACCTGCCCCGTCCTGCCGCTGTATAAGGCGGGCATCCTCCTCGGCATGGGCACGGACGCTTACACGAACGATATGCTCGAATCCCTCAAGGTCGCCCTGTGCGCGCAGCGTCAGAACGCCTGCCTGCCGAACGTCGGCTGGTGCGAGGTCACGGATATGCTCTTTAAGAACAACGCCAAGATCGGCGAGCGTTACTTTGACGCAAAGCTCGGTGTCCTTGAAGCGGGGGCTGCAGCGGATGTCATCGTCATGGACTACAAGCCCTACACCCCGTTCTCCGAGGCGAACATCGACGGTCACATGATCTTCGGCATGACGGGCAGACAGTGCCAGACCACCATCGGCAACGGCAAGCTTTTGATGAAGGACCGCGAGCTGGTCGGCATCGACGAGGAAGCCGTCAACGCCCACATCTTGGAGGAAGCCAAGAAGCTCTGGGGCGCACTCAACAACGAAACCTACTAAGGAGGAACTACCATGTCTGAAAGAATGTATCCGATTCCCTTTAAGGACTTAATGCGCTGGGTCATCACCGAGCGCAAGAACAGCGGCACGGTCTTCGGCATCCACACAGAATATAAAGCCGATCCCGCAAAGACGCTGCCCATCTTCGGCGAGAAGATCGAGACGCCCTTCGGTCCCGCCGCAGGCCCCAACAGCCAGTTGGCGCAGAACATCATCGCCTCCTATGTCGCGGGCGCCCGCTTCTTTGAGGTCAAGACCGTGCAGAAGATGGACGGCGAGGAGCTTGCCGCCTGTGTCCCGCGCCCCTGCATTTTGGCGGACGACGAGGGCTACAATCAGGAGTGGTCCACCGAATTGGAGGTCGGGCAGGCGCTCAATGAGTACATCAAGGCGTGGTGCGCCCTCAATGTCATGGCGAAGGTCTGGGGTTACGGCGATCCCGACGGCTTCGTGTTCAATATGTCCGTCGGCTACGACTTAGAGGGCATCAAGGGCGAGAAGGTGGACAACTACATCGAGTCCATGAAGGACGCGACCCGTGCGCCCATCTTTGCCGAGTGCAAAACCGTCCTGACCGAGCTGTTCCCCGAGGAGGCGGAGTTCATCGCGAATATCTCCCCGCAGGTCTCCCGCTCCATTACGCTCTCGACCCTCCACGGCTGCCCGCCCGACGAGATCGAGCGCATTGCCTCTTACCTCATCACCGAGAAGAAGGTCAACACCTTTGTCAAGTGCAACCCGACCATCCTCGGCTACCATGACGCCCGCAGCATTCTCGACTCCATGGGCTATGACTACATTGTCTTTGATGACCATCATTTCAACGAGGATCTGCAGTGGAAGGATGCCGTGCCGATGTTCGAGCGTCTGCAAGCCCTTGCGGACGAAAACGGTCTGGAATTCGGTCTGAAGCTCTCGAACACCTTCCCCGTCGACACCACCCGCGGCGAGCTGCCGAACAATGAGATGTATATGTCCGGCCGTGCTCTGTTCCCGCTGACCATTGAGATGTGCCGCCGTATTTCGGCGCAGTTCGGCGGAAAGATGAAGATCTCCTTCGCAGGCGGCGCGGAATACTTCAACTGCGACAAGCTCTTTGCCGCAGGCATTTGGCCCATCACCGTCGCCACGACCATTTTGAAGCCCGGCGGCTACAACCGTCTGACCCAGATGGCGAAGAAGGTCGAGGGCATGGAGTTTAAGGCATTTGACGGCACGGACACCGACGCGATCGCAAAGCTGTCGCTGGACTGCCGCACCGATTATCACCATGTCAAGCCCATCAAGCCGCTGCCCTCCCGCAAGAATGCCGACCGTGTGCCCTGGATGGATTGCTATATCGCCCCCTGCAAGGGCGGCTGCCCCATTGAACAGGATATTCCCGAATACATCGAGCTGTGCCGCAAGGGGCTTTACAACGACGCGCTGAAGCTCATCACCGAGAAGAACGCCCTGCCCTTCATCACCGGCACGATCTGCGCCCACCGCTGCATGGGCAAGTGCAGCCGCAACTTCTATGACGAAGCCGTGCAGATCCGCTCGACCAAGCTGCTTGCCGCCGAAAAGGGCATTGACGCGCTGATGGCTTCGATCCAAAAGCCCGCCCGCGTCGAGGGCAAGAAAGCCGCGATCATCGGCGGCGGCCCGACGGGTATCGCCGCAGCCTACTTCCTCGGCAGAGCCGGCGTTCCCTGCACGCTGTTTGAACGTACGGGCAAGCTCGGCGGCATCGTCCGTCATGTCATTCCCGAATTCCGCATCAGCAGCGCCGCCATTGACCGCGACATCGACCTCATGCTCGCCTACGGCGCAGAGGTTCGCCTGAACGCGGAGGCGCCCTCGGTCGAGGTGCTGAAAAAGCACGGCTACACCCACATCCTCTACGCCGTCGGTGCGTGGAAGCCCGGCAAGCTGGACATTGAGGGCAATGTGCGCGGCGTTATCGGCTGGATGCAGGAGATGAAGGCAGGCAAGGGCGGCGAGCTGGGTCATGTCGCCGTTGTCGGCGGCGGCAACACCGCCATGGACGCGGCGAGAGTCGCCAAGCGCGCGGGCGCAAAGTCCTCGACGCTGGTCTACCGCCGTACGAAGCAGTATATGCCCGCCGACGCGGAAGAACTCGAACTGGCGATCGCGGACGGCGTGGAGTTCCTGGAGCTGGTCGCGCCCGTCGCCCAGAGAGACGGCAAGCTGATCTGCGACAAGATGAAGCTCGGCGAGCCGGATGCCTCCGGCAGAAGAAGCCCCGTTCCCACGGGCGAGACGGTGGAGATCCCCTGCGACCTCGTCATTTCCGCCGTCGGCGAGCAGGTGGACGACGCGCTGTTCACAGCGAACGGCATTGAGCTGAACGCAAAGAAGCGCCCCGCCTTTAAGACCAATATTGAAAACGTCTATGTCGCCGGCGATGCGACGCGCGGCCCTGCCACAGTCGTGGAAGGCATTGCGGACGCCGCAAGATTTGCGGAGATCGTGATCGGCAAGAAGCATGAATATGCGATCCCGCTCAGCGCCTATCCGACCGAGGCGGAAGCCGTCGCGAAGAAGGGCATTCTCGCCATGGTGAACGAGGTCAAGTGCGAGGGCGAACGCTGCCTGAGCTGCAACACCGTCTGCCAAAACTGTGCCGATGTCTGCCCGAACCGTTCGAATGTCGTCATCCGTATGGCGGACGGCAGAACGCAGATCCTCCACATTGATAAGATGTGCAACGAGTGCGGCAACTGCACCGCCTTCTGCCCCTACAACGCCGAGCCGTGCAAGGATAAGTTCACCCTCTTCCAGACGGAGAAGGATATGGACGACTCCAAGAACTTCGGCTTCTGCATCCTGCCCGACGGCAAGGTGCGCGTGCGTCTCTTCACCGAGGGCGTGTATGACATTGACGGCGAGAACGCGCTGCCGGACGAGATCGCCCGCTTCATCCGCACCGTCAAGAACGATTACAGCTATCTGTATTAAGCCGTTCTCTGCGGACTGTCTATGACACAACCGACAAAACGGCTATTGATCACCGGCTTTGACCCCTTCGGCGGCGAGACGGTCAATCCCTCTTGGGAGGCAGTCCTTCTGCTGCCGGAGGCGGTCGGTGCGTACCGCCTGACCAAGCTGCAAATTCCGACGGTCTTCGGGCAGGCAGCGGAGACAGTGCTGACTGCTGCAAGGGAGCTGCGCCCGGATGTGATTCTCTGCATCGGACAGGCAGGCGGGCGCAGCGCCGTAACACCGGAGGTCGTCGCCATCAATCTGCGCGAAGCGAGGATTCCGGACAACGCCGGATACCAGCCGGTGAATGTTCCCGTCGTGGAAAACGCACCCGCTGCCTATTTCTCCACGGTTCCCGTAAGGACGATGGTCAAGGCGATACAAGACGCGGGGCTGCCCGCAGCGCTCTCGTATTCCGCAGGCACCTTCGTCTGTAACGATGTGCTGTATACGCTCCTGCACTGCTTCGACGGAACGCAAACGCAGGTCGGCTTTGTCCACGTCCCCTTTCTGCCGGAGCAGGCGAAGGACAATGCGCCCTGTCTGCCGCTCCTGCAGATTGTACAAGCGCTGACTGCTGCAATCGAAAGCTTATGAAAATCCCCTGCGTCCAAAGTCGGGCGCAGGGGGTTCATTCTCAATGCATGCATTTATGCTTGCACCGCAAAAGAGCAAGTCGGCTTTATATAAGTCAATCCGTTTCCGCGATGACCTCAACCTCGACCAGTGCGCCTTTCGGCAGCGCGGCGACGGCGACGCAGCTTCTCGCGGGCTTTCCCGTGAAATAGCGGGCATATACCTCGTTGAAGGCAGCAAAATCATCCATGCTTTTCAAAAAGCAGAGCGTCTTGACCGCCCGTTCGAAGGACGAGCCTGCGGCTTTCAACACCGCCTCGAGATTTTTCATCACCTGCTCGGTCTGTCCCTTGATGTCCTGCGCCTCGATCACGCCCGTAGCGGGATCAATGGGGATCTGCCCCGAGGTATAGACCAGGTTGCCTGTTTTGACCGCCTGTGAGTACGGCCCGATGGCGGCAGGCGCTTGCTCCGTAAATACCTTTTCCATAAATCAAAACCTCCGTTTCGCGTTTGTTTCATCATAACGCAAAACGGAGGTTTTGTCAAATCCCTATGACGCTTCCTCGAGCCGCGAACGGATGTATTCCGGTACCTCCCGCGGCTTGATATTCAAAACCAGCGCAAATTCATCATTGAGCAGCTTTTCCGCGTCGCGGAGCATCTGCTCGTCGTTCGTGCGCAGCCGCTTTCCCTTGCCGTTCAGCGCCTCGCGGTGCAGATACAGCGTGCGGATCATGCCCAGCAGTTCTTTTCGATCCCCCGCCGTCAGGATACGGCGGAATTCCTCCTTGCGCACAGTCGCGTCCTCGATCCACACCGGCTCGTCACTGCGGACGCATTGGAGCAGCCCGTCGATCTCCGCCGCAGACAGCAGCGGGCGCATTTTCGCAAGCAGCGTTTCATTTGCAAGCGGGACAAAGATCGTCGCACCCTCACGATGAACGGGCTGCAATACATAGTAGGACGCTTTTTCACGCCCGATCTTCATCTCGCGAACCTCCGCAATCGTGCAGACACCCTCCGTGCCGTAAAGCACCGTTTCACCGATCTGATACATCTTTGCCGCACTCCCTTCCTTTGGGTAATCCTTTCCCCCATAAGTATATTATACCAGCTTTTTGAAAGAAATGACATAGGCAAAATCCACAAATTTGAAAAAAAATTTGCCTCTGCACAACTTTTCCGCTGTACAGAGGCAAGGTTCATTCTACGATCTGATAGCCTGCGTCGATCACTGCCTGC
>JAEDOK010000108.1 GCA_016302005.1 Oscillospiraceae bacterium
CATACTCAATCGCCTTTTTCTATTCATTTGGTCTCACATCAATTGTATACCTACAGCTGCGGTGCAGGGGTTTTTAAGAAACCAATTGCAAAACCTCTCAGCTTCTGCTATAATAGTTGAGTTTCTATCAATTTCACCGCAAAGGAGTTTTATTATTTGCTGAATCTATTTCTCCACGCCGAAACGGTCGGAGACAACAGCTTTTGGCACACGGTCGGCTCCGCCGCTTTGGACGGGCTGAAGGATGGGCTGTGGAGCATACCGGTTTTATTCCTCGCCTACCTACTCATGGAGGCGCTCGAGCGCAGCCGCCGTTTCAATGAGGGGCTGCTGCATGGCTACTCCCGCAAGGCGGGACCCGCGCTCGGCGGTCTGCTGGGTATCGTCCCGCAGTGCGGCATCTCCGGCGCCGCCGCGACGCTCTTTTCCACCGGCTCCATCACCGTCGGCACGATGCTCGCCGTGTTCTTCGCCACCTCGGATGAGATGCTGCCCATCATGCTCTCCTCCCTCTCGGACGGTGTCGGACTCGGCATAAAGCGTATCGTTCTCATCATTCTGACCAAGGCAGCGCTCGGCATTGCCCTCGGCTATCTCGCAGACCTGCTGTTGCGCCGTTTTATCCGCACGGAAAAGGACATTCACAGCTTCTGTGAACGCGAACGCTGCGCCTGTGACGACGAGGAGAGCAGCGTGTTTCTCTCTGCCTTAAAGCACACGCTGAAGATCGCCGTCATGCTGATCCTCGTCAATTTTGCGCTCAATCTCTTGTTCTCCTTCATCGGCGTGGAAAAGCTCTCCGGCACGATCCTGAGCCGACCCGTGATTGGGGAGGTCATTCTTGCGCTGTTCGGTCTGATTCCGAACTGTTCCGTCTCCGTGGTCGTGACGCAGACCTATTTAAGCGGGGTGATCGGTCTCGGCGGACTCTTCGCTGCCCTGCTCTCCAACGCGGGCATCGGTCTTTTGGTGCTGGTGCGCACAAATAAGAACCAGAAGGAAAACCTTGTTATCGTCGCCACTCTCTATCTTTTAAGCGTCCTCGCAGGCATCGTTGTCGGTCTGCTTTCAGGGCTGTTCTAATGCAATCGGGTAGGCGGCTGACGATTAGTTCGCCAGCCGACCTCCCACAGAGCCGTGCGTACCGGTCTGGTACACGGCTCCTCCCCTGTTTACGCACAAACAGATTTGTAATAGGAACTGATACCAATCACCAATTAAAATGTGCAACGCACATTTTAATTGCGATATCATGATTGGTACGGGACATATTTTCGCGATGCTTTCCTTATCATCGCGAAAATGCAACGCCGGTACGGCGTTGAAAACCGATTGAAAGGAATATTTTAATCGGTTTTTAGTATCAGAAAATGGAAAGAGTCTCTGCTTCTCAGGAATCAAAATAGATTGCCACGTCGCTGCGCTCCTCGCAATGACAAAAAGGGGTCGCCTCGCGTGTCATTGCGAGCCGAGGCACGAGGCGTGGCAATCTCTTACACATGCTTCCGACTGCGTACAGGAATCGAAACGGATCGCTGCGTCACTGCCCTCCTCGCAATCCACACGCAAGGACACACCGCGATAAACAAAACAGACATTGTGGGGAGGGGTGTTGTTTACGCTATCTGTTTTGCTGCGGGCTTGGAGATAACAGCCCCGATGGAGATCGCGCCGCCGAGGATGGAGAGCGCCGTGAAAATGACAAGCGCCATTCCCACGCCCATGCCGTCGATCAGTGCGCCGCCGAGGAAATGCGCGATCAGGCAGCCGAGGGTATTCGCGACGGCGAGATAGGTCTGTCCCTTGACGACATCACGCTTGTCAATAACCATACCGACATAGTAAACCGAGCTGACCGCGAACAGGGCAAAGCCCAGCATCTGCGCCAGCTGCGCGGCGTACAGTCCGTAAACCCCCGGCAGCAGAAGCGTCAGCGCCAACCGCAGCGTGAAGAAAACGCAGGACAGGCACAGCCACCGCTCACATTTTGCAAGCTTCAACAGCCTCGTAAACAGGAACATCGTCGGCAGCTCGACAAAGGCGGCAATCAGCAGCGCAGTCCCCTGCGCGTTGCCGTCTCCCTTGTAGACCGCGATTTGATACATACAGTTGCTCAGGGCGTTATGCCCGATGTAAAGCAGCACCACGCCGACCAGCAGCGCCGCGAAGCGTCCGTTGGCGCGGAAGAAGGCGAGCGCAGGCGTGGGCTGCTCCGCCGGTTCCTCGGTACGCATTTCCAGCTCGGGGAACGCCAAAACCGCCGCCATCAGGAAAATACCGAGTACGGCGCTGCAAAAGGGCACCGTGTTTAAACCAAAGCGGTCGATCAGCGGGATCGCGACCTGCGCCGCCACACCGAAGAGCACGGAGCCGATTCCGCGCGAGATGCCGAAGTTCAGCGTCCTTCCGTTGCGGATGGCGTTCATGCCGAGGGCGTTGGCAAAGGCGGGCAGAATTTGCAGGCACACGCACGCAAAAGCGTACAGGATGACAATCACCGCCGTGGATAGCTGCAACAGCAGCGCCGCCGCGCAAAGCGTCATGCATCCTGTGCACAGGAACAAAATGCGGCGGCAGGAGAAAAAGCGGAAGCGGTCACTCAGCGCCGTCAAAAGCGGCTGAAGCAGGAAGGAGATCCCCGTCGCAACGCCGAGGATCAGCCCGATCCGCAGGCTCGACAGCCCGCGTGCAAGCAGATAGCGGTTGGCGAAGGAGAACAGAAAACCGTAAGTGCCCCAGATCGTCCCCTGCACGATAGCGTAGCAAAGCGGGATACGGTGTTTCATGCCTTACCTCCAAAGTACCAATCCAGGAGCAGGTCCGTGACCTCCCCATAGGACTGCACGCCCGATTCGACGGAGAAGGATTTCAAATAAGTATCATACACATTGTCCGTGACCTCGGCGGCCGTCTCGCTGCGAATGGCTTCATAGTGCTCCACCGAAGCGTTCCAATCCGCCGCGATCTCGGCGCACACGCCCGACCAGACCTCCAGCGCCGCCTGCGGATCCGCCTTATAGAGCGCGTTATAGCAGTAGCGGAAGGCGGCATAGTAGCCGGAGTAACGGAATTCGGGGCGTTCATTTGCCGCACACGCCAGGAACCCGGCAAAATTCGCCTCGTCCTCCCGGGCAAACGCCATGCGGTGCCCGATCTCGTGGCACATCGTGAAGGGCATGGAGGCGGTGTGGGTCGTGGTGCTGACGCAGCTCTCGCCGGTGAAGCAGATGAAGCCGCCGGTCATGCCGATCTTGCCCATGAGCGGGCTGGACAGGAGCTTTTTCACCCGGACGGTGGAGCCGTCAAAGCAAGCATAGGTCTTTGCAAGCGTCTCAAAGCCCTCACCCGCCTGCTTGGCAAGGGTGTCAAAATCATATTCCGCCATGACACCGTCCGCGTCGCGCTTCACCTGCGGCGCAAGTGCATTCGCCATATCGCGGTAGTAGATCGTCGCCTCCTTCAGCTCCTGCGCGGAGTATTGGCGGCTTTCAATATTCAAGCGTTCCTGCATGGGCGGGGCGTAGTAGTTCAAGCCCCAAAGCCCGACAAACACCGTCACAAGGATGCAAAGGGACAGCAGCACGCCCGTCAGCCACCGCACCATCCGCGCCCGTTTGATTGCGCGCACAAGGGTAAAAACGAACCAGAACAGGAGAAATACCAGCAGCAGCTCGCACAGCGCAATCGGAACGATCGAGGTGATCGCCGCGATGACATGAATCGCGCCGCGGGAGAAATCGGGGTAAAAGGAGAACACAACGGGCGTTAAGAACTTTGCCGCAAGTATCATAATACCCGTCAGCACGACCAGTGCGCCCGAGAGTGTGAGCCGAAGAATGGTTTTTGTCATAATGATACCTCTCATGAAAGACAAAGGGTGAATGAATCATGTAGGGCGGGGACATGTCCCCGCCGTTCCGCGTAAGCGGCAGACAGTACGGACGAACAAATTTGTTTGCATTTGGCAGCTCCTGCACGAGATTGCCACACCCAGTGTGCGCACTGGATTCGCAATGACATGGGAGGGAGGCTTGTACGCAGTTGGTAGTTCCTACACCGGCTTAGGACATGTCCCTAAGCTACAGTACGGCTATAGGAGCGCGGTGAACAGCGAGACGCCGGTTTGCAGGACGGTTTCGTCGAAATCGAAGCGCGGGGAGTGCAGCGGCTCGCCGCCGGTGCCGAGGAGGAAGAACACCCCGGGCGCGTGCTTTTGATATTCGGAAAAATCCTCCGTGATGAAGGTCGGCGCGATCTCCTCCACCGGGAAGCGCTCCCGTACCTCGGCAAGCAGCGCCGCGTCGTTCGTCACCGGCGGATACCCCTCGGAACGGGAGAGGACAAATTTGCACCCGCTTTTCTCGGAAAGCTCGTCCGCAAGCGTGTGCAGTCCGTCCCACAATTTCAAAAAGAGCGCGTCGTCAAAGCAGCGCAGGGAGCCTTGCAGCACGGAAGATTTACTCACGCTGTTGCGCGCCTCGCCGCTGTCCATGCGCCCGAAGCGGAGTAGACAGGGCTGATCCTCCGCAAGGGCATAGGCGCGTAAAACAAATTCGGCAGCGGCGGCAAGCGCGTCCGCTCCCTCTCTCCATTTGGCAAGGTGGACGCTCCTGCCCTCAACCGTGACGGTCAGCTCGCAGGAGCGCGCCATCATCCCGCCCGCGCGGGAGGCGACAACGTTTTTCGGCAGCTCTGGCCACAGGTGCAGCCCGAACACGCGCGTGACATGATAGTTTTCAAACAGCCCCGTCTCGCAGATGGGCTTTGCGCCGCCCGTCGTCTCCTCGGCAGGCTCAAAAACGAGCAAAACGTTCCGCGCGGTGGGCAGGGTCGGGAGCAGTCCCGCCAGCGTCAGCAGGATCGCCATATGTCCGTCATGCCCGCAGGCGTGCATCGTCTCGGAGTTTTCCGAGGCGAAGGGCAGCCCCGTCTGTTCGCGGACGGGCAGCGCGTCCATGTCGCTGCGCAGGGCGACGGTCTCCGGCTTGCCGAAGTCAAAATAAGCGCATACTGCGTCCCCGACCGGTGAAAAGACCGTGCAGGGCAACTGCTGTAAAGTGTTTTTCAGATAAGCGGCGGTGCGCGGAAGCTCCTGATCCGTCTCCGCGATCCGGTGCAGCGCCCGCCGATGCGCGGAAAGCGTTTGTTGCAGCATAATCAGTTCTCCTTTTCGGGCAAACGGCTTGTTTCGCGTACATAATACTATAGCGCATCAGGGTCGGTTTTGCAAGTAGCCCCTTCCGAAAAAACGCTGACAAAAACCGCTGAGAGGGAACGCTCTCAGCGGTTGGGGGATGGTTTATTTCTCTTTTGCGTAGGCGACGACGATGCGGCGGTGCGGCTCCGTGCCGGTGGAGAAGGTCGTGACCTCAGGATAATCCTGCAGCGCGGCATGGATGATGTGGCGCTCGTAGGCGTTCATCGGCTCGAGCGTGAAGTTGCGGCGGTATTT
>JAEDOK010000109.1 GCA_016302005.1 Oscillospiraceae bacterium
ATTCGCGCGCTGAATTGGAGACCGCGGTGTTCACATCGTACCATCTCTGCCGTCTTTCGTCAAGCTGTAATCCGTTGGTGTTTCGGTCGCTGATTGCGGTGATTCATCAGTTTTTTATATGGCGGCGTGGTGTTATATGGTCTGCCATGGTGCGACCCGCTGTGGATAGCATATCGCGCAAGCGAAGGAGCCGGTTCGAGACCGACCGCCGCCAATTTACACATTATATATATGGCGGCGTGGTGCAAGCAGCCTCCCACGATCCGGGAGAAGGAGAAGCACGCGCACACATCCGCGAGAAGCAGGTTCGAGGCCTGCCGCCGCCACGCATGGGACAGGTTGGACAGACAATGATGGGTCATGACGGATGCGCGGCAACGCTGCCCTCGGAATCCGGGCCGGTGAAAATCCGGCAATATATGGCGGTATAGCTCAATCGGTCAGAGCTTGCGACTTATAATCGCAGGATGCGGGTTCGAGACCCGATGCCGCCACCAATTTTTAGAAGCATGAACGGAGGTGAGAGAGATGTCTGAAGATGCAAAGAAGATTCTGGATAAAATCGCTGAGCATGTGCTTGCGCTCGGCGAAGATGAGCGGCAGCAGGTCGCCGCCTACGCAGAGGGCGCCGCAGCGATTGCAATCGCCAGAGACAAAAAAGAAGCGCAGAAACACAACTGATGCGCTTCATGAATTGGAAAGGAGAATCGTATGGCAAAGAAAATCAACACAGACGAGCTGATCGAGATGTTTGCGACGCAAACATCGAAAATGGTAGACGAGAAGCTCACGCCGCTGCTGAATGCCGTTGACCAGCGGATCGGGCAGTTTTCCGAGAAGCTGGATGCGCTCGGCAACAGGCTGCACGACATGGAGCTGGAGGCAGACCGCCTCGAAAACAGCGTGATGCAAAACAGCCAGAGGGTGGCGGCGGTATCGAAGCGCCAGAGCATCCAGCAGGAGAAGATCGACGAGATCGAGAAGCGGCTCAACGAGATGGCCGCCGACGACGGCGCTGCCGTGATCCGAAAGAAGGACGGACGCGTCGCTCTGGATAAGGACGCCGTATACGATGAGCTCGACCGCATGACGCGCAACCGGCACAGGGAGGCCATGCGCGAGCTCAGCCGGCTCGGCATTGTGCTGCGAAACGGGTACGACGGGAAGTACACAACGCCCGTGTGGGATCCGAGAAAAGCCGGGTGCGTCCGGGCGGTAATCATTCTGGACGGAGGTAGTGCAGATGACTGAGGAGCTGTGGACGCCGGAGGAGGTCGCGCAGCGGTGGAGAATGCAGAAGCGCACTGTGATGGATATGCTCCGCAGAGGCGAGCTTAAGGCATTCAAGGTCGGGCGTATATGGCGCATTTACTACTCCGATGTGCTCCGTTATGAGAAAGAGCGCGAAAACGACAAGCGAATGAATCAGCCGGAGGTCGCGGCCATGCCGCGCCCGGTCATAAGGAGGATTGTTTAATGGGAAACATGAAGGGCCTCGTATATTACGAAAATATCGAGAGCTTTAACCGGACCGGGATCATCAACAGCCATCGCCCCGTTGTGATCGTATCCGCTGCACCGACAGGGAACCTGGTCCAGGTCGTGCCGCTTACCACAAAGGACAATAAGCTGGATGAAAACGACGCACGCGTTCAGGTCAAAGTCAAAAACATGACGAGCTACGCGCTGTGCGCTCAGATCCGGACTGTAAACTACAGGGAGCTGTCAAGCTTTCCGATGTGGGTCCTGACGGACAAAGAGACCGAAGATATTAACTGCGCCGTC
This sequence comes from Oscillospiraceae bacterium, assembly GCA_016302005.1. The sequence goes on from JAEDOK010000109.1 coordinate 1,786, forward strand.
CGGCGCGTTCTGGCGGTTTGACCGAAACGAAAGGAGAAGAATTATGGCAAAGAACATCTGTACGGAACGTCTTGAGGACGTTGAGCTGATGACGCAGCTCAACGCGCAGCGGGCAAGGAACCGAGAGCTTACGGAGAAAATCGAGGCTATGGGTAAGGTCGGAATTGCGCTGACGACGCAGATCGAGCAGGAGCGGGCGAAGCGGAAGAAGGAGATCAGCGGACTGACGGCCTTTGTCGGGGTCGGGGCTGCGCTGTGCGCAGCGGGCGCCTGCTGGCTGGCTGCGCCGTGGTGGACGGCGGTCGCGCCGCTTGTGCTTATGGTGGCAGTGATGCGAAAGGCGGGGTGGATGTGATGGCAGGCACAGAAGTCAAGGGTGAGCAAATATGAACTATGCGCAGAGGCAGGCAATGTCGAGACAGGCGTATCTCGACATCGGGATGGAGGTCGGTATGCAGAAGATGGCGGATTTTTTCGCTATCGCGCTGAACGATCCCGCTGTGCTTGGAAAGAGCGTGCTCGGTAAAAAGCGCCTTATGCCGGTGCTGCAGCGGGTACATGACTTGATCGACGAGTTCTCTGTTGCGTTCACCGTGCAGGACGATGCCGACTATATGCAGGACAAGCTCGACCGGATGCTACGGCAGATTTACGGAGACAGCGAGTTCGTTCCGTTTGAAGAAAGATACCCGGCGATCAAGCAGAAAAAGATAAGGTAGGAGGCCGCAATGACAAGGAAAGAGTATTTGGACGAGCACGCGCTTGACGCACGGATGGAAGCGTTCGAATCGGATATGGAGATCTGTATCGGATACTGTGCAGCCTGCGGCGGCGAGTTTACAAATTACGATGAAGGATATTACGGAACGGAGGACATCATCAGTCATGGGAAGGTCTCCGGTCAAAAGGACATTTATGTCCACGATGATTGCCTCATCGATTATCTGAATCTCAACACAACGCATGACCAGGTCGCGGAGTTTCTGCGGCTCGTCAGGATCGGAGGCTGATGATGAAGGTAATGGTGAAGGCAAGAAAGAATCCGCGCACAAGCCCTGACAACGCGGCGCTATACGGCATGTTTCTGTCGCTTCGCGCTGAAGTTTTACGGCTGAGAATGGAATTTGACAAGGTCAATGCGCCGTGCAAAGGGGAAGAGGATAAAGAAAAACCTACCGCACAAAAGCGGCGTATCCCGTGGGAGGCAGACTGAATGGACCACAAGGAGCTGACGGTTTTCAGGATGCTTGCCGGGCTGACGATGAAAAATGCAGCGCAGGAGCTGAAAGCGCAATTCCCGGGGATAGACAAGCATCTGATCTGCAAATGCGAGAGCCCGCAATACGGCGTCTGCCTTTCCGGCGCCGCCGCACGGGTTCTGAAAGAGAATCACCCGGATGCTGCAAAGAAGGCAGCGATTGCCGCAAGAAAGCGCAAAGCGGACAGGCACAAAAACACACGGCGCGTATCTGTTCGGCTCACTGACGATGAATTTTCGCGGTTGCAACAGCATTTGAAGGACGCAGGCGTTACCGCGCAGGATGCCTTGTCGCGGTGGATCGAAAATGAAATCAATAGTAAGAAAGGAGAAACACAAAATGACGCTGGTTGAATTACAGGACAAGCTCGGGAAGCTGATCGAGGACTTAACGGACGAGCGGGAGCCGTATGAAAACAAAATGCGGATCGCGCAATCCGCCACGGTCGTTTCCAGCTTGGCAAAGCAGATGATTAACAACGCAGATGTTGTGCTGCGTTCCGAGAAGCTGTTCGCTGACGGGAAACTGAAAGACTCCGCGATTATGGAAATGGTCAGCGGGAAATACGCGCTCGTTCATCGGAAAGAGGACGGGACGCTCGTGCAAAAGTACTAATGGGAAAGCCTTTTACATCGGTGCAGGACGATTGGATCAGAAGGAACCATTCTCCCGAGAAGCTAATCCGAGAGCTTACGGCGGAGTTTAACGCCGCGTTCGGAGAACACAGAAGCGTAGACACAATGAAACACCACTGTTGGAAACTCCTGCTGAAACAGAACGACCGGCGTTTCTCTCATGAGGAAGACCGGTGGCTTTCCGAACACAGCAGGGACGGAAGCTATCTGGATGTGGCGGCGGAGTTCAATCGGATTTTTTGTCAGAACCGAACGCCGAATGTCATCAAGGTGCATTGCAACAGAGAGCTTCATGTTGGATTCAAAAACCAAAAATATACAAACAGCTTACCAATCGGAACGGAGGTTGTCCGGAACGGATTCATCTGGGTGAAAGTATCCGACGCCCGATGTAAAAAGAGCGGGAAACTGACAAGCGGTGCCGTAAACTGGCGGCAGAAATCGCATATCGTATGGGAGCGGCATTACGGCAGCGCGCCGCCGGAGGGATATACGATCGTGTTTTTGAACAGAAACACAAGAGATTGTAGCATTGAAAATCTCTACGCAGTAAGCCCGCGAGTGATGCGAGAGATGTCAAAAAAGAAATGGTGGAGCACCGACAGAGAGTTGACATTAACGGCAATCAAGTGGTGCGAGCTCTTTTATGCGATGAAGGATTTATAGAATGAATCAAAGAAGGAGGATAAGCTGTGAAACTTGGCAGTTTATTCGACGGTTCCGGCGGGTTTCCGCTTGCGGGGAGCCTGTGCGGTATCGAGCCGGTATGGGCGGCAGAGGTTGAGCCGTATCCGATCGCGGTCACGCGGAGCCGTTTCCCACACATGAAACACCTCGGCGATGTGACGAAGGTCAACGGCGCGGACATCGAGCCTGTGGATATTATTACCTTCGGCTCTCCGTGTCAGGATATGAGCGTCGCCGGGAAAAGAGCCGGATTGAAGCACGAATCGAACGGTGACAACGAGACGACGCGCAGCGGGCTTTTTATGGAAGCGATCCGAATTATCAAAGAAATGCGAGGTGCTACCAATGGAATATATCCAAGATTTGCTGTTTGGGAAAACGTCGCCGGAGCGTTCAGCAGCAACAAAGGCGAGGACTTCCGAACCGTCCTCGAAGAACTCATCAAAATCGTCGAGCCGTCAGCCGTTATGCCTGCGGTTCCGAAAAACGGATGGACCTACGCCGACAGTTATTGCGGTGACGGATGGAGCGTTGCTTACCGAACTTTCGATGCGCAATATTGGGGAGTGCCCCAGCGTCGCCGTAGGATCTACCTTGTCGCAGATTTTGCAGGCGAATGTGCCTGGAAAATACTTTTTGAGCTCGAAGGCGTGCGAGGGTATTTTGAGACGGGCAGAACGCCGCGGAAAACACTTGCCGGAGATGCTGCGAATCGCACTGGAACAGACGATTGCGTGGGAGATTGCGTAACACACACGTTCCAAAATACAGGGCAAGGGTGGTGGAATGAATCTGGAGTGGGCACTACGATAAGAACTCCGTGCGGTGGGGATTCCACGCTTGCGAATGTAGTCGTTCATACCGTAGACGGTAATATCCTTGATGACCAGTATCCGTTTCAGCCTGTGAACATGGTACTTGATGACAATATAGCGTTTCATCTTCTGCAAGATCCTGTATTCAGCAATGATGTAGTTCCGTG
>JAEDOK010000110.1 GCA_016302005.1 Oscillospiraceae bacterium
AAAAGAAGAAGGAAAAAGAGGAAAAGAAGAAGGAAAAGAAGCTCTGATCCTTCCACAGAAAAACCTCCCGTGGCATCGCCGCGGGAGGTTTTCTTTGCGCAAAATGCGGACTTGCCGGTATATCGGCAGAGCGGCAGCATAGGCTTGTGGTAAGGGAAGGAGGGAGCCATATGAAACGAAAAGGGAAGAGAGGGACGCGAGGAGTAGCGATGCAGCTTGTCATCGCGCTGCCGCTGCTGACATTCCTTGCTGCGCTCGGTACGGCAAAGCTGATGCTCTCGGAGGCGGTCGGGCAGGAACGGGCAGGGCTATGTGTCTGTATCTATACGGCGGTGATCGCCTTTGCTGCGTGCCTGTACACTGCGGTGCGGCTGCCGCAAAAGAAGATCCTCTGGGGCCTGCTCACTGCGGCAGCTTACCTTTGCCTGCTGCTGCTGGGCAATCTGCTCTTTTTCGGCGTCGGCTACGGTGACATCCTGCCGGTTGCGGGATGTGTCTTGGGCGCAGGGCTGGTCGGCAGTGTTTTGGGCGCCGGAAAACGCCGTAAATATGCCTAAAGCGATTTTGATAAATTGCAGGAAATCCTGCAAAATGAAAATCGCAAGATTTGGGGGCATATTTATGTATAAACCACCAAATCTTGAGAACGCGTTTCAAAACGGTTACAAACGCCTACAATTGGTTACGGGGTTTACATAACGATGTTTACATAATATATGTGCATAATGAACAAATTTTTACAAAATCTCGAAAAAGTGTTGAAATTCAAGCGTTTTTGCGCTATAGTAACAATCACAGTCGCGGAAAAATTGGTAGAAATAATACTTTTCGCATAAATTGTAGCTGCCGCTTCCGCCTGACACAATATCTTGATTTTGTTCTTTGAGGGGAGGGACGACACTTGGCTGATCTTGTTTCCGCATACGAAAACTACCTGTTGAATATTAAGCACGCCTCTGCCAACACTGTCGCCTCCTATATGCGCGATATTCGTCAGTTCCATACATACATGACCGAAACGGAGGATGCGCCGCTTGATACCTGCGACCGCGAGTGCATCTGCCGCTATACGCAGCATTTGACCAACGCCGGCAAATCTGCGGCAACGGTTGCCCGCTGCATCGCCTCGCTCAAGAGCTTTTTTGCCTATTGTGTGTCGGACGGCACCGTGAAGGATAACCCCGTGCATGACATCCCGCAGCAGAAGGCCGAAAAAAAGCTGCCGCAGATCCTGACCGGCCGCGAGGTCGAGCTGCTTTTGGAGCAGCCGAAATGCACCGACATGAAGGGCTTCCGCGACAAGGCAATGCTGGAGACGCTGTACGCGACCGGAATGCGCGTGAGTGAGCTGATCTCGCTCAATGTCGCGGACGTCAGCCTCGCCGGCTCGTTCATCAAATGCGAGGGCAACGGTAAATTCCGCATTATTCCGCTCTATCCCGCTGCGGTCAAAGCGCTGACGACCTACCTGACCGACATCCGCCCGAAAATGGTCGCTGGACCTGACGAAGAAGCACTCTTTGTCAACGTCGGCGGCGAGCGGATGACCCGCCAGGGCTTCTGGAAGATCATCAAGCACTATCAGCAGACCGCGCAGATCAGCAAGGACATCACGCCGCACACCCTGCGGCACAGCTTTGCGGCGCATCTGCTGGAAAACGGCGCCGACCTGCACTCGCTGCAGGAGATGCTGGGTCACAGCGATATTTCCTCGACGCAGATCTATACGCAGGTGGTCAAGCAGAACCTCAAAACGGTCTATAACAAGGCCCATCCCCGTGCGTGATGGCCGGCGAAGTCTCGCCGACTGTTCATATTCAGCCTGCCGCGAACTGCGGCAGGCTTCTTTCATACATATAAAAAAGCGCCCGACCCGGGCGCTTTCAGGCATATCTATGGCGGCAGGACGAGAAGCTCTGACGCAAGCCCGACGCAGGCACGGCAGCCGTTTGCACGCGCGAGCGAGAGCTTTCGTGCGACGGTTTGCCTCGTGTCGTAGTATTCCGCCGTCCGTCCGTTTTGCCGGTAGCGGCACATGGCATCGCGCAGCTCGCCGCTGCTCTGCGCGGCGAAGGGAAGCTGCACGGAATCGTTTCGCGGGATCAGCTCCAGCACCCAGCCGTTCGGATGGCGCTTGCCGGCCTGCGTGACAAAGTCTGTCCAGCTTGCGCAGCCCGGCGGCGTTGTTACAAGCGGCAGGAGACCGGGACAGACGGACATAAACCGCTCCGGCGCGGAAAAAAGGGGAATCTCTTTGAGCAGCGCCGCAAGAGCGCGCAGGATCGCGGCGTGCATCGGCGTGGGCTTGCGTTCAAAATCGAACAGACAGCCGTTTTTGCACAGGGAGGCGAGCTGCGCAAATGCCGCCGAGTCCGGCGTTCGTGCGGGTAGAATTGCGTCGTCGATGATCCGCAGCGCGTTGGGAACTGTCCGTTCCGGCAGGCGCAGTGTCCCGCTTTGTGTGAAGCCAAAGCCATACTGCGCGGGCAAACTGTGCGGATCGTTCACAGATTCTTTCCAATTCGAGGCAAAATACACGGGGAAAGGCAATAGACAAACCTCCTTTTCGGTGGTATAATACTCCGTGTAAAAAATTTATGGAGCCACGGGGAGAAGTATGCTATCATTCTTACCGAGATTTATTTTCCCGAAGATCACCGACATCGCGCCGGAATTTCTGGCTGAGCGCGGCATTCGCCTTCTGCTGATGGACTTTGACAACACGATGCTGCCGTATACCACCGATGTGCCGGAACAGGCGCTGCTCGACTGGCTCGGCAAACTGTGCGAGAGCGGCATCAAGCTGTGCATTGTCTCCAACAGCCACAAGACGCGTGTTCCGCAGTTTTCCGAACGTTACGGCGTCCCTTGCCAGACGCACGCGGCAAAGCCGTCGCCCAAGGGCATCCGTCTTGCCATGCAGCGCTTCGGCGCGGACAAAACGCAGACCGCCTTGGTCGGAGATCAGATATTTACCGATGTCCTCGGCGCAAATCTGGCGGGTGTGACCGCCATCGCCGTCCGATCCATACATAATCACACCATTTTGCTGAAGCTGCGCCATATTTTTGAGGTGCCGTTTTTGGCAATGGCGCATAGAAGGAGAGTAAAACCATGAAAAATCTTGAAAAATACCGCTCCGTTCTGACCGATGAGGTGCAGGGGCTGTTCCTTACCTCGCGCTACAGCCGGATGTACGCGGCGGAATTCGACATTGCCGAGGGCTATGCGATCGTCAGCAGGAACGGTGCACGTTACTTTACCGACAGCCGCTATATCGAGTCTGCGCAGAAAAACATCAAGGACTTCGAGGTGATCGACTTTGGCCGCGGCCTGTACGACCACCTGAACGCCGCCATCAAAGACTTCGGCATCACGACCCTTGGCTTTGAGGAAGCCTACCTGACGGTCGCGGAATGCAACGCCTTCCGCGATAAGCTCACGGCGGAATTCGTGCCGTACCAGAGCGAGATCAACGCCTTCCGTGCTTCGAAGGAGCCGTGGGAGATCGACCGCATGGTCAAGGCGCAGGAGATCACCGACCGCGCATTCACCGAGGTCTGCACGCGCGTCCGCGAGGGCATGACCGAAAAGGAGCTGGCGGCGGAGCTGATCTACTGCCTGTATAAAAACGGCGGCGAGGGCCTGTCCTTCGATCCGATCGTGGTCTCCGGCCCCAACACGAGTATGCCGCACGGCGTGCCCGGTGACCGCAAGCTCCAAAAGGGCGACTTCATCACGATGGACTTCGGCGTGCTCTATCAGGGCTACTGCTCCGACATGACGCGCACGGTCGCCCTCGGCTATGCAACGGACGAGATGAAAAAGGTCTATGACACCGTCTTAAAGGCCCAGCTTGCGGGCATCGCCGTCTCCAAAGCGGGTGTGAGCGGTAAGGCGATCGACGAAGCCGCACGCAATGTCATCAGGGAAGCGGGCTACGGCGAATATTTCGGCCACGGCTACGGACACAGCCTCGGTCTGGAGATCCACGAAAACCCGAACTGCAACCTGCGCAACGAGGATCCGATGCCGCTGCACGCGGTCGCTTCCGCGGAGCCGGGCATCTATCTGCCGGATAAATTCGGCGTTCGCATCGAGGACGTTGTCGTCTTTGAGGCCGACGGCTGCCGTGATATTACAAAAAGTCCGAAAGAATTGCTGATCCTGTGAGGATTATGCTTGCATTTTTCATAATTATCGGTTAAAATATATCCGTATTATTGCCTGTATGGTATACAACAGCCCTTCAGGGGAAAAATAGGAGGACAAATAAATGATTTCTGTCAGCGATTTTAGAAACGGCGTCACCTTCGACATGGACGGCAAGGTCATGCAGATCATCGAATTCCAGCACGTCAAGCCCGGCAAGGGTGCTGCGTTCGTCCGCGTCAAGATGCGCAACGTCATCACGGGCGGCGTCACCGAGACGACCTTCAACCCGAACGACAAATATCCCACCGCGTATATCGAGCGCAAGAAGATGGAGTATTCCTACAACGACGGCGGCCTGTACTACTTCATGGACGGCGAGACCTACGAGATGGTCCCCGTGGAGGAGAGCGTGCTCGACGGCAGCTTCAAGTTCGTCAAGGAAAACGACACCTGCACCATCCTGTCCTACAAGGGCAGCGTCTTCGGCGTCGAAGCGCCCAACTTTGTAGACCTTGAGGTCACCAAGACCGAGCCGGGCCTTGCCGGCAACACCGCCACCAACACCCTCAAGCCCGCCACCGTTGAGACCGGCGCTGAGGTCAAGGTGCCTCTGTTCATCAACGAAGGCGACAGAATTTCTATCGACACGCGTACCGGCGAGTATCTTGGCAGAGCCAAGGCGTAAGCGGACGCAACCGGAAAGGAGAACAATAATGACTCTCTCTGAAAAAGCGGCGTATCTGAAGGGCCTGATGGACGGCCTCGATCTCAACAAGGAGTCTGCCGAGGGCAAAATGATCGCGGGCATCGTCGATCTGCTCGGTGAGATGACCACCTCGATCAGCGATCTGGAGGAAAATGCCATCGCGGTTTCCGACGAGCTGGATGAGATCGAGGAAGATCTCGATGCCATCGAGGAATACCTGATGGACGAGGACGACGAGGATGACGACGACTTCGACGACGAGGATGATTACGAGTTCGACGATGAGGAAGACGAGGAAGACGAGGATGACGAGGATGACGAGGAAGTCATCTATGACGTGACCTGCCCGACCTGCGGCGAGGTGCTCCATCTCGACGAGGACACCATCCTTCAGGAATCCATCCACTGCCCGAAGTGCAACGAGCTGTTGGAGTTCGAGTTCGACGAGGACGAGGAAGACGACGAGGAATTGGAGTTCTGAGA
>JAEDOK010000111.1 GCA_016302005.1 Oscillospiraceae bacterium
TACGGCGTTGAAAACCGATTGAAATGAATATTTTAATCGGTTTTCAGTATCAGACCGCACCGCTCTTGCAGTAAGAGTACCCGCCAACCGCCGCAGTAGATTTTGCAGAGGCTCCATAAATTGTGAAAATGCACAAAACCGAATCAATAAAATTATCTAAAATGCGAAAACTTTTATTTTGATGCAGAAAAGGATTGCAAAATAAAACGAAACAGGTTATACTGAATCCAGATGAGATTGGAATCGTTTCCAATCTCAATAAATAATCGTTTCACGATTAAAAATTTATGGAGGAATGAAAATGAAGAAACTCATCGCTATGCTTCTGGCGCTCGCGATGGTCGCCTGCCTGTTTGCCGGCTGCTCCGGTGACAGCGAGACCCCGACGACAGAAGCTCCCACCACCGAAGCCGCTCCCACCACCGAAGCAGCTCCCACCGCCGAAGGCGGCGACGAGCCCGCTCCCGCGACCGGCTCCGTCTACTTCCTGAACTTCAAGCCCGAAGCTGATCAGGCTTGGCAGGATCTCGCAGCTCTCTACACCGAGAAGACCGGCGTGCCCGTCAAGGTCGTCACTGCCGCTTCCGGCAAGTACTCCGAGACTCTGACCGCCGAAATGTCCAAGGACTCCGCTCCCACCCTGTTCCAGTGCGGCAACATGGCGGGTCTTGAGACTTGGCAGGATTATTGCCTCCCCCTCGATGGCACCGCGTTCCTGAACGAGATGACCACTGAGGACTTCAACCTGAAGAAGGACGGCACCACCTACTGCGCAGGCTACTGCTACGAAGCTTACGGCATCATCGTCAACACCAAGCTGCTGGCTGACGCCGGCTACACGGTTGCCGACATCACCGACTTCGCTTCCCTGAAGGCTGTCGCTGAGGACATCACCGCTCGCTCCGAGGAGCTGGGCTTCTCCGCATTCTCCTCCGCGGGTCTGGACGGCTCCTCTTCCTGGAGATTCTCCGGCCACCTGGCAAACCTGCCTCTGTACTATCAGGGCGTTGATTCCAACGAGGTTTCCACCATCAGCGCTGATTATCTCGACAACTTCAAGAACATTTGGGATCTGTACATCAACAACTCCACCTGCGCTCCCGAAGAGATCGGCCCGAAGACCGGCGACGAGTCTGAGGCTGAATTCGGCACCGGCAAGGCTGTCTTCTTCCAGAACGGTTCTTGGGAGTACAGCAACCTCGTGACCAGCGAGGATAAGGGCTTCCTGATGAATGCTGATGACCTCACCATGATCCCCATCTACTGCGGCGTGGAAGGCGAAGAGAATGCGGCTCTGTGCTGCGGCACCGAGAACTGCTGGGCTGTCAACGCCAAGGCTTCCGCTGAGGATCAGCAGGCTACCCTCGACTTCCTGTACTGGGTCGTCACTTCCGACGAAGGCACGCAGATGATGGCCGAGCAGTTTGGCCCGATCCCCTTCAAGAATGCGAAGGCTTCCGAGAACGTCTTCTTCAACGCTGCGAATGCACTGTTTGCTGAGGGCAAGTACAATGTCGCTTGGGCATTCAACTACACTCCGAACGTTGACGCTTGGAGACAGGGTGTTGTTGACGCTCTCATGTCCTACTCCACCGCCGGCGGTTCTTGGGACGATGTCGTCACCGCGTTCGTCGATGGTTGGGCAGCCGAGTGGGAGGCCCAGAACGGCTAATTCTCTGCCGAACTGAATCATCGTAGATCACTGGGGCGGGCAAATGCCCGCCCCTATTTCATTCAGCAATGACCTTTGTGTCGGCGGAGGCATGCCTTTGCCCTACCGCTATCCCTGTAGGGCAAAGGCATGCACCCGCCGTCCTGCGGCATAAACCACAACTACAAAAAAGAAAAGAAAAGGAGGCGATGGCAGATGAAAAAGGAAATGCTGAACGCGGAGGTCGCAACGGAAGAAAAGACACCGTGTTCTTTCCGCTTTCACTCTGTTTATTCCAAATGGTTGATCGTTCGCGGCATCCTTGGCATTGTCGGCTTTGTATTCGGCGTCGCCGTGCTGTTCAATTTCTCAAAGATTGAGAACAAGGCTGCCCTGACAATTATTGTTCCTACGCTGTTCGGACTTTTCTGTGCGATCGCGGCATTTATCACCTCCGGAAAACTCAGAAAGAGATCCGGCTATATCGCCAATGTTACCATGCTCGTCATGGACACCGTTTTTGCCGGAATGCTCGGCGGCTGCCTCGGCGCAAAGTGGCTCGGTCTGTATCCGATGGATCAGCTCCGTGTCATGCACGCCGGCTATCTGACCGACGGCTACGGCGTTGCCGAATGGGCGGCTGCTCCCGCGGTCAACTGGCTTGCTGCCGTGATCGCTGCGGCGGCGTTCCTGGCGCTGGTCGCCGCGCCGATCTTTGTCTATTACTATAAGCGCCGCGGAAAGATGCTGACCTTCGGCGCGAAGGTCGATCCCGCCGCGCACAGCAGTAAGCTTCTGCGCAGACCGATGCAATATGCGTTCCCCATCTTCGTGCTGCCGACCCTTGCGGCGTTTTTCATCGGCTTTATTTGGCCGTTCCTGCTTGGTCTTTACCGTTCCTTCAGCCGGTTCTCCTCACCGATCGATTTCACATGGAACGGCTTTGCCAACTATGTCAAGGCGTTCAACGACGAGGGCTTCCGCCACGCGTTTGGCTTTACGGCGCTCTACGCCATCGTCTCGATCATCCTGATCAATGTGTTTGCTTTCGCGCTTGCCTACGCGCTGACGCAGAAGCTGAAAGGCTCGAATATCTTCCGTACGGTCTTCTTTATGCCGAACCTCATCGGCGGCATCGTTCTTGCCTACATTTGGAAGCTGATTTTTGATGCCATCCTCGGCTCGAGCTATATGACCAATGCAAACATCGGTTTCTGGGCGCTGGTCGTTTTGGTCGCATGGCAGCAGATCGGCTACATCATGATCATTTACATCGCGGGTCTGCAAGCCGTCCCCGAGGATATGCTTGAGGCGGCGAAGATCGACGGCGCGAATCGCTGGCAGACCCTTTGGCGCGTCACGATCCCGAATGTCATGCCGTCCATCACGATCTGCATGTTCCTGACCCTGACGAACTCCTTCAAGCTCTTCGACCAGAACTTCGCGCTCACCGGCGGCTCTCCGAAGCTCCCCGGTACGCGCATCCTTCAGACGGAGATGCTTGCCCTGCACATCTTTAACACCAACAACATCAACAACAAGTGGATCGGCACGGCACAGGCGGAGGCTGTGGTCTTCTTCATCCTCGTCGCCGCCCTTGCGCTGATCCAGCTCCGTGCAACCAAAACGAAGGAGGTGCAGCAGTAATGTCGTCCCTTACTACGCCGAACGGTGCTGTTAAAGTAAAAAAGAAAAGCAATATCGGCGGCACGATCCTGACGGTCCTGTTTGCGCTCGTCTGCGTGGGCTATATCCTGCCGATCATTCTTGTGTTGATCAACTCTTTTAAGTCGAACAGCGTCATCAACACAGACACCTTTGCCCTGCCCAGCGGCGAAAGCTTTGTTGGCTTGGACAACTACGTCAAGGGCGCGACCTTCGGTAACTATCCCTTTATTAAGTCCCTGTGCTACAGCTTGGTTATCACGCTTCTTTCCGTATTCCTCATTCTGCTGTGCACGTCCATGACCGCTTGGTACATTTCCCGTGTGGGCAGCCGCTTTGCAAAGATTTTCTACTTTGCCTGCGTGTTCTCCATGATCGTGCCGTTCCAGATGGTCATGTTCCCGCTGGTCTCGGTTGCGACCAACCTCAAGCTGAACACACCTTGGACGATCCCGATCATCTACCTCGGTTTTGGCGCGGGACTCTCCGTGTTCATGTTTACCGGCTTTGTTAAGAGCTTGCCGTTGGAGATCGAGGAAGCTGCGGCAATTGATGGCTGCGGACCCATTCGTACCTTCTTCCTCGTCGTCCTGCCGATGCTCAAGCCGACGCTGATCTCCGTTGGTATCCTGCAAATTATGTGGGTTTGGAACGACTATCTCCTGCCCGCGCTCGTGCTGGACATCAACAAGTATAAGACCATCCCCATCCATGTGCAGTATCTGCAGGGCAGCTACGGCACGGTCGATATGGGCGCGACAATGGCGGTTATGATGTTCAGCCTCCTGCCGATCATCATTGTCTATCTGTTCTGCCAGAAGCACATCATCAAGGGTGTTGCGGCAGGCGCCGTCAAGGGCTGATCTATGACGATCAAAGACCTTGCGAAGAAGACCGGTTACTCCGTCGGCACGATCTCGCGCGTCTTGAACGGGCAGCCGAATGTCAGTGAACGCGCAAGGCGGACGATCCTTGCCTATGTCGAGAAAAGCGGATTTCAGCTCAACGCCAACGCAAAGCAACTGCGCCAGACCCATGGCGACGGCATATTAGCCGTCGTCACGGGTCGGCAGAATGAATTATTTGCCCAGATGATAGAGCATATCCAGCGGCTGCTCGCGGAAACGCAATATCCGCTGGCGGTGGATTATGTTGATGAGAGTGACGATGCCGTGCAGCACGCGCTGCGTTGCTGTAGAGAGAAAAAGCCGCTGGGGATCCTTTTCCTCGGCGGCGATACGCAGCTATTTGCGGAGAGCTTCGGCGGCATTCGCGTGCCCAGTGTCCTGCTGACCTCGGATGCCTCGGAGCTGGGCTTCCACAATCTCTCCTCCGTCACGACGGACGATACTGCCGCTGCGCAGTGCGCCGTGGAGTATCTGTTCGCGCAGGGGCACCGCAAAATCGGGATCATCAACGGCGATCTGATCTATTCCGGCTTAAGCTGGCTGCGTTACGAGGGCTGCCGCCGCGCGTTTGCCGCGCACGGCATGACGCTCTCCGAGACGCAGTGTGCCACAGCGCGCTATTCCTTTGCCGACGGCTATGCTGCGGCGCAGAGATTGGTGGGAACGCAAGAGCTGACGGCGATCTTTGCGATGTCAGATGTGATGGCAATTGGCGCGATGCGTGCGCTGCTGGACAGCGGTCTGCGCGTGCCGGAGGATATTTCCGTCGTCGGCTTCGACGGACTGGCGCTTGGAGCGTATTATATCCCGAAGCTCACTACCATCCGGCAGGATGCCGAACAGCTCGCGCGGCGCGGCGTGGAGCTTTTGCTGCAAGCACTCGAGGAGGAAAGCCCCGCGCGGCACGAAAAGGTTCCTTTTGAGCTTGCCGTCCAAGACAGCGTTATGCACCTCCCTGCCCCCTTGTAGGGGCGGCGATCAGCCGCCCGCGCGCAGGTGCTGCGCATTTCAGTGAATCGTGAAAAGCGTCGGAGCGCTCCGCGCGGATTGTAAATGTAGGGTGGGGACATGTCCTGTTGAATCAGCGGCTCTGTCTGCGTGGGCAAAGCCCACTTGT
>JAEDOK010000112.1 GCA_016302005.1 Oscillospiraceae bacterium
GTTCCCCTGTACCGTCTGCCGCTGCGCGGACGGCACGCCCGGTGGTCGTGCCCTACGACCCTCGAATGCACCCCACCGTAGGGCGCGACGACTCGGCGCGCCGGTGCAGGAACTACCAACCTCGTACAAACCTGTTCCCCTGTACTGTCTGCCGCTTCGCGGTCGGCGGGGACATGTCCCCGCCCTACAGATGTTGTATGCAGTTTTTCCTTTGGGCGGGCGACGCTGCCCGCCCGTATGGGGTGTCATTACTGCACCATGTTCGTGACCGACTGCTCCAGCTTATCGACGGCTTTCTGCGCTTTTTTCCGTGCCTGGGACTGCTGCGGCAGCATCAATGCGACTACGCCGCCGGCTGCCATTCCCAAGCCGAGGGTCAGCAAAAATCCTTTGACCTGCATGATGGTTACCTCCCGATGATAAAAATTGAACCGCGTGGCGGGAATAGTTTGCCCCGCTGCGCGGAAAAAACGCAAAAAGTCGGAAACTGTCTTTTCTTTGCTGCCGTTCTGTGGTATACTTTTTAAAAATATGCAGAAAACGGTGATTTTATGACGACGATTTATTTGATCCGCCACGCCGAGGCGGAGGGGAATGTGTTCCGCCGCCTGCACGGGCAGTATGACTCCAATGTCACGCCCAACGGCTTAAAGCAGATCGCGGCGCTGGCGAAGCGGTTTGAAAGCATCCCCGTCGACGCGGTGTACGCCAGCGACTTAACGCGCACCTGTACGACGGCGGGCGCGGTCTACAAACCGAAAAACCTCCCGCTCAACAAAGAACCGCGCTTTCGGGAGCTGAACTGCGGCGTGTGGGAGGATCTTCCCTTCGGCTGGCTCGACCACACCGACCCGGAGCGCAACCGCGCCTTTTCCCACGACCCGCAGAACTGGTCGGTGGAGGGCAGCGAAGGCTTTGCCACCTATACGGGGCGCTTTTTGGAGGCGTTGGAGGAGGTTGCCCGCCGCCACGAGGGGCAGACCGTCGCAATTTTCTCCCACGGTATGGTGCTGCGGGGCGTGCAGCAGCGGCTGTTTTTTCCCGAAAAGCGCGATTTGCCCCACAGCGAGAACACCGCCGTGACCAAGCTCCTTTGGGACGGTGCGGGCTACCGGTTGGAATATTTAAACGACGCGTCCCATTTGCCGTTGGAAATTTCCACCTTGGGCAGACAGCAGTGGTGGCGCGGCGGCGAGCACAAGGATCATAATATGTGGTATCATGACCCTGAAACGACCGACGCGCCCCTGCTTGCCGCCCTCGATGTCCCGGCGGGAGAGGTCACCCGCGTTTCGATGCTTGTGGATACGCCCACGGGCGCGGTCACCCTGCGCAGCTTGGACGCGGAGACGGACGAGCTTGTGCACCTCGCCGTTCTGCCGGAGTATCGCGGCAAGGGCTTTTCCGCGCAGCTTTTAGGCGAAGCGGTCAGCCTTGCCAGAAAACGCGGCAAGCGCTTCCTGCAGCTCGGTGCGCCGGCAGAGCACCCCGCTGCGAAAAGGCTCTTTGCGACCTACGGCTTTGCAGAGGACACCCTATCCCTGCAGCCTGTGATCCGATAATGCAAAATCACCTCTCCCACGGAACGGGAGGGGTGATTTTTTATCCATACACACTACGAAAAACAAAACAGCCTCTGTAGGGCGGGGACATGTCCCCGCCGTGGCAGCTACGATTCTGCTTACAGTATCGTCAACTCGTGCGGATGCCGCTTACGCGGTCGGCGGGGACATGTCCCCGCCCTACAACCGTGGAATGTAGCCTCGCCGTAGGGCGCGACGACTCGGCGCGCCGGTGCAGGAACTACCGAGTGCGTACAAGCTCGTTCGTTTATACCGTCTGCCGCTTACGCGGTCGGCGGGGGGACGCTTGCGAGCGCCGCCTGTGGCGGAGAAAGCGAGCAAGAAGGAGTGGCAGAATCAAGGCGATTGACAAGTGGGCTTTGCCCACGCAGACAGAGCCGCTGATTCAACAGGACATGTCCCCGCCCTACAGCATATTTCATAGCAATGACACGATAGGTGGTGCGGTCCGTATTACAGCCAATCGAGGAGTACCGCCGCGTCGTAATTTCCGTTGTAGAAATCCGCCTTGCTGATCCGATAGTAGTTGTACTCGTCCAAATAGCCCTGACAGATAAAGTCGTCGTCCGTCTCCGCGAGCAGGTAAAAGGGTCTGCGCCGTACGTCCTGCCAGTATTGATGGGTCACGCCCGTGGCGATCTCGTACCGGAAATAGCCCTCGTCCGTCTCGTAGAATATGCGCCCGTCCAAACAGGTCATATAGGTGATACCGCTCTGCTCAAACAGGAATTCACCGGTCTGCGTCGCGGGATCATAGACCTTGACATATTTTCTGTCATAGAAGTAATAGAGCTTTCCGCCGTAGAACTGATTGAAATTGTAAAGATGCAGCTCATGCTGCCAATCATTGTAGGCAAAGGCTTCTCCGCAGTCGGGGGACTCCTCCAAGGGATACTCCAGCATCGTCCAGCCATGCAGATTGCGGGAATAGGTGTCGTAATTCCAGCCATAGTCGGCGAAGTTCGCGTAGGCGGGATACTCCTGCCCGGAGGTCGGGAGATGGTAAGCGACGATGAGGGAGGTCTCGTCCATGCCCCAGAGATTATATACCCCGCCATACTCCATCTCGCGCTCTAACACGGTAACCATTGTGCCCTCCGCGAGGTCAAAGGCGAGAATGCGCTGCTGCTTTGCCGCAATGGATTCCTCAGAGGCAGCGGAAGGCGCAAGCGTATAGCAGAGGACCGCTTTCTCCCCGCACAGCATAACGCCGCCGAGGGAGGCAACCCTGTCCCCCATGTCCGCCGCGTAGATCGTCTCCCGCTCGCCCGTGGTCAGGTCGAGGGAGAAAAAGGAGAGCGTGACCCATTCATCGCAGTTGTTTTGCGCGCCGCCTGCAAAATAGGCCTTGCCGTTGTGAATGCCGAAAACGATCCCGTTAATATCTTCGGCAATATAGGCGTCGCAGTTTTCGTCATAGTGGGGGCAGTTTTTCTTGTTGCAGCAGACGGTGAGCTTGCTGTCTGCCATGTCGTAGCGCTGGAGGAATGCGGCATGCAGCCGATAGATCGCGTCGCCGGTGCGTGCGGAATCCCTTCCGAGCCGCACGGCGGTCAGGTCGGCGGGATAGGTGGTAAGCTCGGTCGGCTCGGAGAGGGAGGGGGTGGGAACCGCCTCCGTGCTCTCCGTCGTCGGCTCCGTCAAAGTCGATTCCTCGGACGGCACATCCGTCTCCCCCGTCGGCGCGGAATAGGCGGGAACGGACTCCCCGCAGGCGGTCAGAAGCAAAAGGATTAGTAACAGAAAAGGAATCACGCGTTTCATAAAAAGACCTCCTTTGAGATAGTATGGATGTGGGGGATTTTTCAGTGAACAGTGAATAGAGAATAGTGAATAGTGAACAACGAAGGAGCGCTCCGCGCGGATTCCAAACGCGGGCGGCTAATAGCCGCCCCTACGAGAGATTTCGCAGTTCACGCCGTAGTGGCGGCTATCAGCCGCCCGGTGTAGGAACTATCCTCCAACCAAAACAGACTACCCACAGGCGCGTCAGGGATGCCGTAGGCAACAGCGTTCTACGGCAGCAGCTCGTCGAGGAGGGGGGTGAGCAGGGTCAGGGGTGGGGTATTGGTGTTGGAGCTTGTGCGCACTTCGGCAGAATAGCCGATGCCGTTTTCGCACCATGCGGCGCAGCCGAAGCCGTTATAGCCCTTTTGCGGGACGTTTTCCAGCAGGAGGATGCTCTTTCCTGCGGCGGTCAGCAATCCGCTTTCGTGCAGTGCCCCCTCTTTTTTATAGGAATACACCCGCCGCACGCCCTCCTGTTGGGCAAACTCCGGCGTGATCGCGAGATAGACCGTCAAGCCGCCCTCCCGCACCACGGCGGCATGCAGGGCATTCTCTCCGTCGCCGCGCCGGAACGGGAAATACAGCTCCACGCCGTCGGGGGTCACGCGCCCCGTCTCGGCAAATTCCTTCTCCGCGCGGTCGATATCGGACACGACGAGGGTCGCGTACGCCCCGGAGATCAGCTCGTCCATGGGTGGACTGTGCATCAATCGGATGCCGAAATACGCCTCCGCGCCTGCGACAGAGCCGAGATCGAGGCGTTTCCCCGCCGCGTTCGTCAGCTTTGCGCCGGTAAAATAGGAATAGTCATAGGAAAAATCGCGCCACGCCTCCGTCAGCGCAGTCACCGCCTCCTCGGGCAGCGTGAGGTTGGCGGGCTGTAGGGAGAATTCGATGTCGGCGGTGTAGTATTCCAGCGCCTCCACCTGCTGCCCCTGCGGGAGAGACAGCCCGATATCCTCTAATCTGACGGTATTCTTCCCGTGGAGAACGCGCACGCCGACAGAGACCGCCAGCACCGTGCTTGCCAGCAGCGCAATGATCGCGGCTGCCATTGCAACGCGCACAAGACGGCGCGGCTTTTTTGTGCGCGGCGCGTCTTGCAGCAGGTTATCGTCCAAATCGCTCAGCGCTTGCAGGATGTCCCATTCGTTCATGGCGTGTAGCCCTCCTTTTCCAGCCGTTTTCGGAGCTTTTTCCGCAGGCGGGAGAGTATCGCGGAGACGCGGTTTTCCTGCCAGCCCCGCAGGGCGGCAAGCTCTCCGACGCTGTAGCCGTACCAGTAGCGCTTGACGAACAGCTCCCGCTCCTCCGGCTTCAGACCGCGCACGAACCCGTTCAGCACCTCCCGCAGAAAGACTGCGTCGGTTTCGCGCTCCCGCAGCGGGTCGGGGATACACTCGGCAAGCTCGTCGAGCAGGACGGTCACGCCGCTGCGTTTCTGCGCACCCTCCCGTTCCAGATAGTGCAGGGCGATATTGCGCGTGACCCGGGCGAGGTAGGCGCGCAGGTCCGTTGGGACAGCCTCGCTCCGCCATACCGCCAGCCAAACATCACTGACGCACTCCTCCGCCGCCTGTTCGCTGCGCAAAAGCCGCCGCGCGATGGTGAGGCAATAGACCCCGTATCGGTCGCGCAGGTGCAGCAGCGCTTCCTCATCCTTCCGCGCAAGCTGCGCAACGATCTGCGTCTGTGTCACGAGGTCACCTCCCTTGGGTCGTTCAAAAGCGCTTTCAACTATATAGACCGATTATAACACCGAAATGTGACAGGCGCGAGGAGAATTTTTTTGGTGAACAGTGAAGGAGCGCTCCCCGCCGATTAAAAAGCGGGCGGCTGATAGCCGCCCCTACGAGAAATCTCGCGCCTCACGCCGTAGGG
>JAEDOK010000113.1 GCA_016302005.1 Oscillospiraceae bacterium
GAAAATGCAACGCCGGTACGGCGTTGAAAACCGATTGAAATGAATATTTTAATCAGTTTTTAGTATCAGGTATATCAAAATTCAAAATCCGTGCGGAGCACACCACAGTCATTCACCATTCACTCTTAGTCCTTAGCCAAAACAGGCTGCCGATAGGCGCGTCAAGGCTGCTGTTTGCTGCGGCTCCCCACAGACGCAACCGAACGATTCACCATTCACCGTTCCCTGTCCAAATCTCCCGCATACCCGTCCGGGGACTTGCATAGGCTGTAGCACGAGACTTTGGGGGAGGCTGTGTTTTTATGAGTAACCTTTATGCAGACATTGCCGAGCGCACGGGCGGCAACATCTATATTGGGGTGGTCGGACCCGTGCGCACGGGCAAGTCCACCTTTATCAAGCGCCTGATGGAGGAGCTGGTCATTCCGAACATCGGCGACCTCTATCAGCGGGAACGGGCAAAGGATGAGCTTCCGCAGAGCGGCTCGGGCAAGACGATCATGACGGCGGAGCCGAAATTCGTGCCGGAGGAGGCGGTGCAGATCACCCCCGACGGCACGGCGACGCTCTCGGTCCGGCTGATCGACTCCGTGGGCTATATGGTAGACGGCGCGATCGGCGCGACGGAGAACGGACAGCCGCGTATGGTCACAACGCCCTGGTTTGAAAATGAGATCCCCATGACCGATGCCGCCGAGTTGGGAACGAAAAAGGTCATGCAGGAGCATTCCACCGTTGGCATCGTGGTCACGACGGACGGCACCGTCACGGATATTCCGCGTTCGGATTACATCGCCGCCGAGGAGCGCGCCATCCGGGATATGCAGGCGACGGGAAAGCCCTTTATCGTCGTGGTCAACTCCGCCGCGCCGAATTCCCCGGATGCCCGGGCGCTGCGGGACTATATCGCCGCGACCTACGGCGTGAGCGCGATGACGGCGGACTGTCAGGGCATGCACGAGGGGGAGCTGCGCGGGCTTTTAGGGGAGCTGCTTTCCGCCTTCCCGATGCGGGAGATGCGGGTCTTCCTGCCCGCGTGGGTGCAGGCGCTGGAGATCGACTCACCCCTCAAGGCGGCGCTTTACGAGTCGCTGCGCCGCAACGCCGAGGCGATCTCCCGCATTGCCGAGGCGGAGCCTGCCGTTGCGAAGGTGGCGGAGCTGGAGCAGGTCTGCGGCTACCGCGTCACCGAGATCGACCTCGGCACCGGCACGGTGAGCTGCGAGCTGGACTTTAACGAGGGGCTGTTCTATCAGATCCTCGGGCAGCGCACGGGCTTTGCAATCGAGAACGACGGACAGCTCCTGTCGCTTCTGACCTCCTTGGCGGCGATGAAGAAGCAATATGATAAAATTTCCGCCGCGCTCGAGGAGGTCAAGGCGACCGGCTACGGCATCGTCATGCCGACGGCGGAGGAGCTGCACATGGAGACACCGGAGATCGTCAAAAAGGGCAGCGCCTATGGGGTGAAGCTCAAGGCGAGCGCCCCGTCCATCCATATGCTCCGCGCCGATATCCACACGGAGATCAGTCCGATGGTGGGCGACGAGCAGCAGTCGGAGGATCTGGTCAAGTACCTGCTGGGCGAGTACGAGGGCGACACCGACCGCCTATGGGACAGCAACATCTTCGGCAAGTCGGTCTTTGAGCTGGTCAACGAGGGCTTGACGACCAAGCTCCGCCGTATGCCCGACGAGGCGCGCTACAAGCTCAAGGACGCGCTGACCAAGATCATCAACGAGGGCGCGAACGGCTTGATCTGTTTGCTGCTGTAACACGCGATGCCGCCTGCGGCATCCTTGCGCGCCTTTGCGGGGAGCATCAGTGAAAAGTGAATAGAGAATAGTGAATAGTGTCGGAGCGCTCCGCGCGGATTTCAAACGCGGGCGGCTGATAGCCGCCCCTACGAGAAATATCGCAGCTTACACCGTAGGGGCGGCTATCAGCCGCCCAGGGCAGGCAGTACCTATATTTTTCAAAACTACAAGCAACGCGCAACCTATTTATCATTCACTGTCCCCTATGGATACAAAAAACGCTGCATGGGAGAGAAGACTCCCATGCAGCGTTTTTGTGCAGCTCATTGGTCGAAGCGACGGAGGATCGGCAGCAGGCGCGTGCCGAGGAGGACGACGCAGACGATCTTCAGCGCGTCATAGGGCAGGAAAATCAGGCAGCCGGAGACGATGGTTTTCGACACCGACCACGCGCCGCCCAGTGTAAAATAAAGGTAGGGCAGACCGACAAGATACAGCACCACCAGCCCGACCACGCAGGCGGCAGCAAGGCGCAGCCACAGCCACGGCAGCCGCGAAAGCCCCTTGCGGGAGAGCAGACCCACGACGAACGCCATCGGGATCAGCCCCAGCAGGAAGCCGAAGGTGGGCATTGCGACATACATTAGTCCGCCGCCCTCGGTGAAGATCGGCAGACCGAGCAGTCCCAGCGCCACATAGAGAAATTGCGACAGCGCGCCCCAGTAGGGCCCCAGCAGCACGCCCGCCATACAGGTGAAGAACACCTGCAGGGTGAAGGAGATCGCGCCCACCGGGATCTTGAGGAACGCGCCGATCGCCGTCAGCGCCGCAAACAGCGCCGTCAGCAGCATCTTATAAAGCGTGTTGTGTTTCATGGCTATGTCCTTTCCTTTTTATTCTCTCTTTGCCAAAATGCTACAAATAAGATGCAATTCAGATACAAATCTGCGCTATAATCCTACAAAAGCGTAACGAAAAGGAGAAATGTACGATGCAGACCGCCTCCCGACGGCGAGAAACACGCCGCAACACCGGACACAATGGAACCTTTTTTGCTGTTTTGCTCTTTTTGGCGCTGCTGTGCGTGGCAGCGGGTGCGGTACTGTCCGTGCAAAAAATGCAGGAGACGGAGGAGCCGACACCCTCGTTTCGCTTGGTGGAGCCTTCGGATATGGAGCTGCCGCAGTTTCCGTTCACGCCTGCGCCCACCTTGGACGATCCGCTCCTGCTGCTCGTCAACCGCGAACATTCGCTGCCGGAGGAGTATACGCCGGAGCTGACCAAGCTGCAGGACTGGGATCTCTCGGTGGCAACGGCGATGTATGACGATCTGTGCCGCATGCTGCAAGCGGGACGGGCGGAGGGGCTGCGCTTTGAAATCTGCTCTGCCTACCGCTCCCACGAGACGCAGCAGGCGCTGTTTGACGAGGATGTCGCCCGCTATATGGCGCAGGGGATGACCGAGGCGGACGCGATCGAAGCGACGGCGCGCTATACCATGCCCCCCGGCTGCAGCGAGCATGAGACGGGACTCGCCGTGGACATCGTCTCTCTGGAAAACCAGCGCCTCGACGAGACGCAGGCGCAGACGGCGGAGACAAGGTGGCTGCAGGCGCATTGCTGGGAGTACGGATTCATCCTGCGCTATCCCTCCGACAAGAGCGACCTCACGGGGATCGCCTATGAGTCGTGGCATTACCGCTATGTGGGCATCGACGCGGCAAAGTACCTGCACGAACGCGACCTGACCCTTGAGGAGCTTTGGGCGCAGCAAGCAGAATGACCCCAAAAAGCAGACGCCCCCGTCTGCTTTTGCTTTTGCGGGAAATGTAAACCTAAAATCAAAAACAAGGGGTTTACAATCTATCCGCGATTATACAGCATCGTTTCCGAAAATGCAAGCATTATTTCCAAACCAATGGAAATTCCGTAGGCAGGGGCATGTTTTGGCTAAGGGCTAAGAACTAAGGGTGAATGACTGTGGAGCGCTCCGCGCGGATTCCAAACGCGGGCGGCTAATAGCCGCCCCTACGAGAAATCTCGCGCCTCACGCCGTAGGGGCGGCTATCAGCCGCCCGGTGCAGGAACCACTGACTGCGCAGCAATTCGTTCCTTCGTACCGTCTGTCAAATCAGGTATATCATACCAATCACCAATTAAAATGTGCAAAGCACATTTTAATTGCGATATCGTGATTGGTACGAGACATATTTTCGCGATGCTTACCTTATCATCGCGAAAATGCAACGCCGGTACGGCGTTGAAAACCGATTGAAATGAATATTTTAATCGGTTTTTAGTATCAAAATTCCAAATCCGTGCGAAGCACACCACAGGCGCGTCAGGGATGCCGCGCGCTACAGCTCCCCACAGACACAACCGATTCACGATTTGATTCGGGGCAAATTTTTGGCGTGTGAAAAATGTCTCAGAAAATTCACAATTTGTTCTTGACTTTCTCCGTAAATTGGTTATTATATACTTGGCACTCGGAGTTGAAGAGTGCTAACCCCGAAATCCGTAAATAGACGGGAGACCGTCCTACTATATTATTGGAGGTAATGAATCATGAAACTGACACCCCTTGCAGACCGCGTTCTGCTCAAGCCTGTTGAGGCGATGGAGACCACCGCTTCGGGAATCATCCTCTCCACCGCGAACAAGGAGAAGCCTGTGATCTCTGAGGTCATCGCTGTCGGCCCCGGCGGTTTGGTAGACGGCAATGAGGTCAAGATGGTCGTCAAGGTCGGCGACAAGGTCGTTGTCGCCAAGTACGCAGGTACGGAAGTCAAGCTCGACGATGTGGATTATTCCATCGTCCGCCAGTCCGATATCCTTGCGATCGTAGAGTAATTTCAGGAGGTAGTAATCATGGCTAAAATGATCGTTTTCGGCGAAGATGCCCGCAAGAAGCTGCAATCCGGTATTGACCAGCTTGCCGATACCGTAAAAGTCACCCTCGGCCCGAAGGGCAGAAATGTCGTCCTCGGCAAGAAGTACGGCGCGCCCCTCATCACCAATGACGGTGTGACCATCGCCAAGGAAGTGGAGCTGGAGGATGCCTTTGAGAACATGGGCGCACAGCTCGTCCGCGAGGTCGCAACCAAGACCAATGATGTTGCCGGCGACGGCACCACCACCGCGACCCTGCTTGCCCAGGCGATCGTCCGCGAGGGTCTGAAGAATGTCAGCGCGGGTGCCAACCCCATGGTCATGCGCAAGGGTATGCAGAAGGCAGTCGATACCGCCATCGAAACCATCAAGGCAAATTCTCAGGCGGTCAACGGCAGCGACGATATCGCGAGAGTCGGCACAGTCTCCTCCGGCGACGAGGAAATCGGCAAGCTGATCGCCGAGGCGATGGAGAAGGTCAGCGCAGCGGGCGTGATCACCATCGAGGAGTCCAAGACCGCCGAGACCGGTCTGGAGGTCGTCG
>JAEDOK010000114.1 GCA_016302005.1 Oscillospiraceae bacterium
ATCGTCGAAAACTGCGGCGGCATCACCGTCGTGGAGGACGGCAAGGTGCTCGGTGAGGTCGTGCTGGAGATCGCGGGCCTGATGAGCGACGACAGCCTCGTCACCGTCAATAACAAGCTGGAAATTGCCAAGGAGCAGGCGTTCCGTCTCGGCGTTTCCCGCGGCATTGACCCGTTCATGACCCTCTCGTTCATGTCCCTGCCTGTCATCCCGACCCTTCGCCTGACCACAAGAGGCGTTATTGATGTGATCAAGCAGCAATACATTTGATTCGCAAGTCTACCCTATGTCATTGCGAGCCGAGGAACGGGGCGTAGCAATCTATTGTAGGCACCTGTTTTGGCTAAGGGCTAAGGACTAAGGACTAAGGGTGAATGACTGTGGTGTGCTCCGCACGGATTTTGAATTTGATCTGATCAAAATTACGGATGAACCGGGATCGCACGCGTCGGCACTTCCTGCACACGGGCGGCTGATAGCCGCCCCTACAGCGTGAACTGCAAAATTTCTCGTAGGGGCGGCTATTAGCCGCCCGCGTCAAGGGGACGGGTCCCTTGACACACATTGGAATAAAGATTGCCACGGGCGCGTTGCGCCTTGCTACGACACAGAACGGAGGCTTGCTTCTCGGCGAGCCTCCGTTTTGATTTTATATTGTTTCGGCGCGGCGGGTGAATCCTTCGAAGAATTTTGCCATGTGGATACCGTCCGCCAATGCGTGATGCACCGTCAGATCGACGGGCAGCAGCACCCGTTCGCCCTGGGTAAAGTATTTTCCGAAGGTAATGCGTGGGTTGCTGTCAGCCGGGACGGGCTTCGGCAGGCTGATCGAAGCGAAGCTCACCCAGGGCACACTGGAGACGAAAAACAGCCGGTCCGGATCCTCGCCGTCATCCATGGTCGGGCAGGTCTTTGCCCGTTCGACCTCCGCCGCTGCGTAAGGCAAAAAGTCCGCCAAAGGTTTGCCGCAATCCAGTTCGCAATAGCAATAGGTTTCGTCCGGCAGGGCAACGGTGTGGGAGCTGATGCAGCGCTCATACTCCACGACAGTCTCTCCCCGAATGCGTCTGCGCAGCTCCGGCACGGCGTTCGCCGCGTTTACCGCGCAGTGCAGGACGGTGAGGAAAAAGGGCAGCTCCCGCTCCCGGGTCACTTGGCGCAGGTGCGTAATGTCACAGTTTACCGTCATGGACGCATAGGGATCGGCGAAGGTGCGGAAGTATTCGTACTGTGACCTGCGCGGGTCGCAGGTCATATCCACGGTACGCATCACAGTGTCTCCATCGCTTTGCGGATTCGGGCGACCGTGCGGTCATAGCCCAAGATCTGCATGACGGTGTAAAGGTCGGGGGAGTTGGTCTTGCCCGTGACCGCCACGCGCAGGAAGGTGGACACATCCGCCACCGAGCCGCCGAATTTCTCCGGCTCTGCCTTGTATTCCTTCATATCGGCAGCAAAGCCCAGCGCCGTGGTGATCTCCTTGACCTTATTGAACCAGACAGTCGCGTCGTCGCTAAAATCGTAGACCGCGAGGAATTTCTCCAACGCTTCACGGATGACAGCCTTGTCAAACTGCCCGGGGAATCCTTCGGAGGTCAGGAACTCGTCGTAGAAGAAGCCCATGTAGGGCTTGACATCCTTCCAGGTCGCGAGATCCTTTCTCGGCTTCTTGCCGCCTCTGCCGATGGCAAGGATGCGCTTTGCGTAGTCCGGGTCGCGGCGCAGCACGGCGGCAAAGTCGGGGTCGAATTCCTCCGCATACTCCAGCGCCAGCGTATAGACCGTCTCTGCGTCCATGCGGGCGATCTCGTTCTTCGAGACATCGCACAGCTTCGCGTAATCGAACAGTGCGCCCGCCGGATTGAGCTTCTTATAGGAGAATTTGAAATCATCGGAGGGAGCGGTCGGATTCGCCTTGCGCCAGTCCTCGTAGTTGGAGTTGAGCAGCGTCATGATATACTCATAGACCGCGCGGACAGGGAAGCCCTCCGCCTTATAATAGGTCAGCGCCAGCTCCGGATCCTTGCGCTTGGAGAGCTTGCGCTTGGACGCGCCGTCCATCTTCATCAGCGGCCCGATATGCACATACTTCGGCGTCTTAAAGCCGAGGGCGCGGAAGAGCTGCAAATGGAAGGGCAGACTCGGCAGCCACTCGTCACCGCGCACCACATGGGTCGTGCGCATCAGGTGATCGTCCACCGCATGGGCAAAGTGGTAGGTCGGGATCCCGTCGGACTTGAGCAGAACTTGGTCGATGTCGTTCTCCGTGACGGTCAGAACGCCCTTGACAAGGTCGGTATACTTAAACTGGTTTTCCACGGAGCCGGTCGAGCGGAAGCGCAGCACCCACGGTTTTCCCTCCGCAAGCGCCGCTGCAATGTCCTCGATGGGACGGTCGCGCCAAAGGGCATATTCCCCATAGTAGCCGAAGTTGACCTTCTTCGCCTCCTGCGCGGCGCGCATGGCGGTCAACTCCTCCTCGGTGCAGAAGCAGGGGTAGGCGTCGCCCTGCTCGACGAGCTTCTTGGCGTAAACATGGTAAATCTCCGCGCGCTGCCGCTGACGATAGGGCCCGTAAGCGCCCTGATCGCCGTCCTTCGTCGCGCCCTCATCAAAATGAATGCCGTAGTGCTGCAAGGTGTCGATCAGCACCTCCACCGCGCCGGCGACCTCGCGCTTGGCATCGGTGTCCTCCACGCGGAGGAAGAGCACGCCGCCCGACTGGTGCGCCATGCGTTCGGAGACGAGTCCCTGCACCAAATTGCCGAGATGCACAAAGCCCGTCGGCGACGGTGCCATACGCGTAATGACCGCGCCCTCCGGAGCCTCGCGTGCGGGATAGCGCGCCTCCAATTCCTCCGGCGTGGTCGTAACATTCGGGAACAAAAGCTTTGCCAATGCGGTCGTATCCATCATAAATACCTCTTATTATTTAAATTTTTCCTTTATTATATCCGCCCCACCCATCCTTGTCAATTCCGCAAGCGCAGAATCCGAAAAAAGCCCCTGTAGGGCAGGGACATGTCCCCGCCGGTGCATGAACTACCCGGTGCGTACAAATCTACAGCCTGAGATTGCCACGACCAGTGTGCGCACTGGTCTCGCAATGACAGATGGGGTAGCCTCTCCGTGTCATTGCGAGGAGCGAAGCGACGCGGCAATCTCGTACAGGAACTACCGAGTTCGCACAAAGTTGTTCGCGTGTACCTTCTGCCGCTTCGCGGTCGGCGTGATCATGTCCGCGCTACAGAAGGCTCCGTCAACACTTGCATTGCCCCGAAAATATGATATAATGAAGGCGATAGAAAAGAAAGGAGCCTGCGTTATGCTCGATCCGAAGATCGTCGACAATTACATTGCCATTCTCACCGAGGAGCTGGTCCCCGCGACGGGCTGCACCGAGCCGATCGCGATCGCCTACTGCGCCGCAACGGTGCGCAAGCTGTTGGGGCAGCTTCCCGAACGCGTCAGCGCTGTCCTCAGCGGAAATATTCTGAAAAATGTCAAAAGCGTCGTTGTGCCGAACACCGGCGGACGCAAGGGCATCCGTCCCGCCATTGCCGCCGGTCTGGTCGCAGGCAACGCCGAGCGCGATCTACAGGTCATTGCCGACATTTCCGAGGCGCAGCTTGCCGAGATCGACGCATATTTGAAAAGCACCGAGATCGACATCACCTGCGGCAGCTCGCCGTGTAAGCTCGACATCGACCTGACGGGCTATGTCGGCACCCACACGGCACGCGTGCGGATCACCAACCACCACACCAATATCGTCCACATGGAGCGCGACGGTGCGGTGCTGCGGGACGAGCCGATCGCGGATGCCTCCGAGGAGCGCATGACGGATAAGAGTTGCCTCAACGTGGAGGATATCCTCCGCTTTGCCGATACCGTAGAGCTTTCCCGCGTCGAGCCGCTGCTCAAGCGACAGGTCACGGCGAACTCCGCCATTGCCGAGGAGGGACTTCGCGGCGCGTGGGGCGCACAGATCGGACGCATTTTGCTCGAGGACTACGGCGATGATGTCAAACAGCGGGCAAAAGCCTATGCCGCCGCAGGCTCCGACGCACGCATGAGCGGGTGTGAAATGCCCGTCATCATCCTCTCCGGCTCCGGCAATCAGGGTATCACCGCTTGTATGCCCGTGGTCGTCTATGCAAAGCACATCGGCGCGACGCAGGAGCAGCTTTTGCGCGCCCTCGTCGTCTCCGACCTTGTCACGATCCACCAAAAGAGCGGCATCGGGCGGCTGTCTGCCTACTGCGGCGCGATCTCGGCAGGCGTCGGCGCGGGTGCGGGCATCTGCTACCTGCTCGGCGGCGGCTACTCGGCGGTCGCGCACACCATCGTCAACGCCGTAGCGATCCTCTCCGGCACCATCTGCGACGGTGCAAAGCCCTCCTGCGCGGCAAAAATCGCGGCTGCGGTGGACGCAGGCATCATGGGCTATCGGATGTACCTGCACCACAGGGAGTTCCGCAGCGGAGAGGGCATCGTCGCGGACTCCGTGGACGAGACGATCGCCAATGTCGGCATGCTCGCCAGTCAGGGAATGCGGCAGACCGATCACACGATCCTGCGCATCATGCAGGACAGCGAATGCCGTTAACCACTCAACGGAAAAAGACGCAGCGTCCCAAACGGGACGCTGCCTTTTTATTAACCGTTTCTCGTTTTCATGAGCTGGCGCATTCTCGCGGAGTGATCCAGCTCGCGCTTGCGGATGCGCAGGGACTTCGGCGTGACCTCCAGCAGCTCGTCGTCCGCAAGGAACTCCAGACACTGCTCTAAGGAGAAGACACGGGGCGTTGTCAGACGCAGCGCCTCGTCCGAACCGGAGGCGCGCATATTGGTCAGTTGCTTTTTCTTGCAGACATTGACTGTCATGTCCTCGTTGCGGGAGCAGATACCCACGACCATGCCGGCATAGACATCCACGCCCGCGCCGATAAAGAGCTGACCTCTCTCCTGCGCGTTGAACAGACCGTAGGTGCAGGCCTCACCCGTCTCGAAGGCGATGAGGGAACCGCTCTTGCGCCGCTCGATCTCACCCTTCATGGGTGCGTAGGAATCCAGCACGGAGGACATAATGCCCTCGCCGCGGGTATCGGTCAAAAATTCGCTGCGGTAGCCGAA
>JAEDOK010000005.1 GCA_016302005.1 Oscillospiraceae bacterium
TTCCCCGGAGGATCTGAAAAACATCTTTAAGCGCTTCTACCGTGCGGATAAAGCCCGCGCCATGAATCACAGCTACGGACTTGGACTCCCAATCGCGGAAAGCATCGCCGCCATGCACCACGGCACTATCCACGCCCAAAGCGCAAACGGTCTGAATACCTTCATCGTCGAGCTGCCGTTATAATGCAAGCGTTCCGCATCCCGCTGCAGCATCCTTGATATCTCTCAAGATTCATGCCATAATATTCCAAGAAAAACCGCATGGAAAGGAGCGTTTTAATGGAGCCCGAGAAAGCCGACACCGCTCCCGCCAAGGGAAAATATCAAAAAATCGAACGGTGTCTCGGTAGATTTGTATGGAAGCTCGCCGTATGGCTGGTGATTTGCATGCCGATCGCATTTATCATGGTTGAGGTGATCGGCACACTGCATTTTTATCGCTATCCAAAGATCACGATGTGGACGATTCTCTTTTTCTGCCTCGCCTTGCTGCCAACGGGCTGCGTTCTGATCACAAGGAAGCTTAAGCTCAAGCGTGTGACGAAATCCATCATCAGAAAGCTCTGCGCGTTATACCTTCCAATCAGCTTTTTTTGCTCCTGCTTGTGCCTTGGTGGCTCCGAAACGACGGATTTTCGCTATTACAGACAGTTGGATGCACAATGTCTCGCAAACCGTTCGGAGGTTTTTCAGGCGCTGTTCCCCACATGGCCGCATTGTTTTATCAATGAAGCGCAGCCAAACGGCGATATAGAAACGGTTTATCTGGATGCCCATTACTATTACCGCAACCTACCGGCGCTTGACTATACTTATGACATCTACGCCGAGTGGCCGCTGGAGCAAGAGAAATTCGAAAGCGAGATCACGCGCGTCACAGAGCTTTTTGAAACAAAAGCAGCGGAGCATCCGTATTATACCAATCACCAATTAAAATGTGCAACGCACATTTTAATTGCGATACCGTGATTGGTACGAGACGTATTTTCGCGATGCTTACCTTATCATCGCGAAAATGCAACGCCGGAACGGCGTTGAAAACCGATTAAAATGAATATTTTAATCGGTTTTCAGTATTACAAGTATGTGACGATGCAAAAAGGCGCTTATACCTGTCTGTTCTACTGTCGAGGAGACGCACCGTTTGAAACAGTGAGGGACAGCTACACCTATTATATCTTCGCCTACGACCCGCAAACGAACAAGGTGCGCTACATCATGTGCGACAGCCTTGAAAACGGCGCCGATCAGCCATATTATCTCGAGCTGGATTGGGAATAACGCAAATAGAAAAGAATCGCACAGGGGCATACGCTCCTGTGCGAAAGTTTTTATGGTTCTTCGTCCTCCGGCAGATCGTCGGAGGATTTTTTGCGGCGTTTGCGTGCCTTTTCCTCCTGAAGGCGGCGGGCTTTTTCTTCGCGTTTGGCAAATTCCAGCGGATCGACGCTCTCCCAGTAGGCGTCTAAGCGGTGATACTGCTCATACAGCGACCACTCGCTCGGGCTGAAATATAACAGCGCATTCAACAGCGAGAACACCTTAAACAGCGCCGCATAGACCCAAAAGAGCACGAAAAGGCACACCAAAAGCGCGAGGCAGCCGATGGCGATCTCCAGCACTGCGGGGGACTCCCCTTTGGCAAAAGCAATACAGGTATAGAGAATGGGGATTGCAGTGAGCGCCGTCAGGATGCTCGTCTCGGCAAAAATCGACCATTGAGGAATCTGCTTGCGAAGCTCGTAAACCGTTTCCGCCTCATAGACAAGCGCCTTCGCGCATTCCGCCTCACTGCCGCGCAAGGGTTCGACCTGATTACCGTATTTTTTTCGGTCAAGGAAGTAGATCACAGCGGTGATCGCGCCGGAGATCGCAAGCGGGATCAGATAGGAAAAGCAGAGCGTAAAGGCAATCACACCACCGAAGCTGCCCCGCGGGAAAGATTCTACCATCGCAGGCAGGAGCGGCATTTTGGTAAAATACTCCTCGATCAGCGTTCCGCCGATGTATAGCGCAAAATTCGCGGTACAAAGCAGCAGATTGAACAGGAAAATGACTGACCCCACCGGCTGAAGGATGCGGCAAAGCAGCTTATTCCGTTTCAGCCTGCGCTCCAACTTGATCAGCTCCTGCCATGTCGGCTGCACCTGTACGGCACTCATCGGTGTCTTCGGTTTCTTAAACATCGTAGGCTCCCCTTTCTCTATTTCATCAATTGTTTGTTTCCTCAAGCAAGCAGACCGCATGGCAGGCAATGCCCTCGCCGCTGCCGGTGAAGCCAAGCCCTTCCTCTGTTGTCGCTTTGATATTAATCCGCCCGAGCGGAATACGCAAGGTCTTTGCAAGCTTCTCGCACATCTGCGGAATATAGTCCTTGAGCTTCGGACGCTGGGCAAGCACAGTCACATCGACATTGCCGACACGGTATCCCTGTTCCGTCAGCCGTTCCATAACCGTTTGCAATAAACGCATACTCGATATGCCGCGATATCGCTCATCATTATCGGGAAACAGAACGCCGATGTCACGCATTGCCGCAGCGCCCAAGAGGGCATCCATGACCGCGTGAGTCAGTACATCTGCGTCCGAGTGTCCGTCCAGTCCGCGTTCAAAGGGGATTTCTACGCCGCCGAGGATAAGCTTTCTCCCCTCTGTCAAGCGGTGGACATCATAGCCGTGTCCGATTCTCATCTTGTTTCCCTCCGTTTTAGAATTGCCTCTGCCAAAATCAAGTCGGACGGCACGGTAATTTTCAGATTTTCTTCCTCTCCCGCCGTCAAATGCACGGGATATCCCGCAGCCTCCATTGCAGAGCAATCGTCCGTCAGCGGAAGATTTTGCGCCAATGCCGCCTGCAGTGCCCTCCGAATTGCCTCCGTTCGAAACGCCTGCGGTGTCTGCACGGCAAAAAGCGTGCTGCGGTCGGGCGTCTGCGCGACGATTCCGTTTCGCGCGACCTTGATTGTGTCATGCACCGGGATTGCAGGTGCGGCTGCGCCGTATTGCGCTGCGGCAGCGATGGTCTCCTCTATGACACGCACCGTAACCAGCGGGCGCGCTCCGTCGTGGATGGCGACCAGTTCGGTACGAACCGCCTCCAAACCGCGCAGCACCGATTCGGCACGGCTGCTTCCGCCTTCTATAACAGCACAAAGCCCTTTTGCATCCCGCTCGCAAAGCTCCTTTACTTCCTGCATCAGCTCTTTGCGGGTGACGATGATAAAATCCGTGATTTTCTCACTTGCGGCAAGGGCGCGCAATGTGCGCAGCAGCAGCGGAACGCCGCCGAGAGGGGTCATTATTTTATCAATGCCGCACATCCGCTGCGCCGATCCGGCGGCAACGATCACGGCAGAACAGCCTTGTTTCATTCTAAAGCTCCATTACCGTTTTTTTGAATTCCGCGCCGCGCACCATAAAATTCTTGAATTTATCAAACGCCGCGCTTGCGGGAGAGAGCAATACGACATCTCCGCACTCCGCTCTGTCCGCCGCAGCGTGTACCGCTTCATAAAAATCCTCGATCTCCATAATTTCGGGGCAGCCTGCGCTCGCACGCGCCGCTTGGGCGATCTTGCCGCCTGTCGCGCCGGTGCAGACAAGAAGCTTGACATGCGCGGCGATCTCAGGGCCGAGAACGTCATAGGGAATATGCTTGTCATAGCCGCCCGCAATGAGAATTACTTTTTGCGAGAAACTGCGCAGACCGGCGATTGTGCGGCTCGGAGACGAGGCGATAGAGTCATTATAAAACGACACGCCGTCCTTCACGCGCACCAGCTCAATGCGGTGCTCCACGCCGCCGAAGCTTTTTGCGACCGCGCGCACATCGTCATCGGTCACAAGTCCCTCCGTGGCAAGAATTGCAGCCATATAGTTTTCAACATTATGCAGTCCGGGGATCAGAATATCGCTCCGGCGCAAAATCTCACGCTCCCCGCGGCGAATCGCGCCGTCTTGGAAGTACACGCCGTTTTCGACGCGCTCCTGCCTTGAAAAGCACTTGACCGTTCCCCTCGCCTCTGCGGCAAAGGAATCGGTGATGGCGTTGTCACGGTTGACGATCAGCACATCCGACGCGCCCTGATAATGGAAGATATTCTTTTTCGCGCTTACATATTCGTCCATATCGCGGTGCATATCCAAATGGTTCGGCGCGAGATTCGTCACGACCGCAATATGGCAGCTATGGTGCAGATCCATAAGCTGGAAGGAGCTTAGCTCCAAAACGACCAGATCCGTCTCAAGCATTTGCTCCGTCTGATCCAGTAGCGGCGTGCCGATGTTGCCGCCGAGCCAGACGCGATGCCCGGCGTGCCGCAACAGCTCCGCGATCAGTGTCGCCGTGGTCGTCTTGCCGTCGGAACCGGTCACGCCGATGATCGGGCAAGGGCAGACCTCAAAAAACGCCTCCATCTCGCTGGTGATCCGTGTTCCTGCCGCCCGCAGCGCCAGCAGCTCCGGCTTATCGGGATGCAGTCCCGGGGTACGGAAAGCAATGTCACCGCTGATGTCCTCTAAATAGCCTTCTCCGAGATGCAGCTTTGCGCCCATTTGCTCCAAGGTCAGCAGCTCTTCATCCAGCTTCTCACGGGGCGTGCGGTCGCAGCCGGTTACGTCGATCCCGTGCTCCAACAAAAGTCGCACAAGCGGGCGGTTGCTCACGCCAAGTCCGAGAACGAGCACCTTCTTATTTTTCAGACGGTCCAAATACGCGTCCAGTTCCAAAAACAACGCCTCTTTTCCGCAGTATGTCGATTTCTTTTCTATATTATAGCCGACAAAAAGAAAATTTGCAATCCGTTTGACAAAGGAAGAAAAATAAAGTACAATATACCGGTGACCGGAACGGACAGCCGCGTGAATTTGCCGAAAGGCGCTTTCATGAGGAAAGTCCGGGCTCCGCAGGGCAAGGATAACGGGTAACGCCCGCCGAAGGCGACTTCAGGAAAAGTGCAACAGAGATATACCGCCTTGTCAAAGATTCCAACGAAACCCGGTAAAGCGTTTTCGTTGGAAAGAGGAGGCGCAGCGGAATGACCAAGCTTTGCCGCTTGCGGCGAAGCGCGGGATATGGAGCTTGTGCTGACGAGGTAAGGGTGGAAAGGCGAGGTAAGAGCTCACCCGCCGCATGGGAACATCGCGGCGCTGTAAACTCTATCCGGAGCAACACCGTGGAGGAGACACATGGTCTGCCCGACCGTCTCCGAGGAGGTGGCTTGAGCGTATCGGCAACGATACGTCGAGATAGATGGCTGTCGATCACAGAACCCGGCTTATAGTTCCGATCATAAAAAAACAGAGCGCTTTGCGGCGCTCTGTTTTTTATGTGGTTTCGGTAAGCCGCTGTACAACATAGCCTGCAAGCATCAGTCCCGCGCAGGACGGAACCCATGAGACGGACGCGGGAATGCTTCTTCTGCCCGGGGGCGGAGTTTCTAGGTCAGCAGGCGTTCTCGGCAGCTCCTCGCTGTAAAGCACGGTATGGTGCAAAATGCCCCGGTTTCGCAGCTCTCTGCGCATCACACGGGCTAAGTGGCAGCCGCTCGTCTTTGAGATATCGGTAATGCAGAAGCGCGTCGGGTCGAGCTTATTGCCGGTGCCCATCGCGCTGACAATGGGAATGCCTCGCTCGATTGCCGTTTGAATCAGGCTCAGCTTGCAGGAGACTAAATCGATTGCGTCCACAATATAATCATAGCGCTCCGCAAAAAAAGCTTCCTTATTCTCCTCGCGATAGAGTAGCGGCATTGAGGTCGCACGGCAAAGCGGATTAATGTCTCTGATTCGCGCCGCCATCACATCGGACTTATACTGTCCGAGGGTCGAGTGCAGCGCGCAGAGCTGGCGGTTCAGATTTGAGATGCCGACGGTATCGCTGTCCACCAAGGTCAGTGCACCGACGCCCGCGCGTGCCAAGCCCTCGGCGACATAGCTTCCGACGCCGCCGATGCCGAAAACGATCACATGTGCCTGACGCAGCCGCTGCATCGCCTCCGCACCAAACAGCATTTCCTGCCGAATAAAGGGATTTTCCATTCCTGTTTCCTCATATAATTTAGGGCGCCGAGACCGGCGCCCTAAAGGGTTAACTTGCTTGCATAACGAGGTCGACATTTCCTCCCATAGCGGCATCCTCATCATAACCGCAATTGGCTCTCGCCGCCTCGGTGATATTTTCATACCACTCATTCGTGATCTTATTCGAGACGCTGACTGCCTGATGCGTCTCACCGGAGCCGGTAATGTAGATGAAAATCGTACCGCTGCTCGTCTCAAAGGAAGCAAAGTCTCCTGCCTTGTGCTCCTCCAAGCCCCAGTTGAACAGTTCCTTGCTTACACCTGCCATAGAATTGCGCATCAGATTTTCGATAGAGCCGTCAGAATCCTCACCGACATATTCCTGAACCAGCGCACGGAAGTTCTCCTCAGAGCCGTCCGCCTCGAGAGAAGCCTCAATCGCAGCAACCTTCTCTGCCGCTGTTGTTTCGCCTTCTTCCAGTTCCTCGGGATCCGCGGCAACAGACAGCTCAATGGCATTATAAGACGCGTAATCGCCCTTCGCTGCGAGCTTCAAAACATAATAGACATCGTCCTTCTCAAAGAGCTTAACATTCTCGCCGTTGACGGAAGCGGTGTCAAAAATCCACGCCGCAGCCTCCTCGCCGTAGGAGCTGGTCACGGAAGCCTTCGTGTAGTCCGCACAGACCGTGACCTTTTCATCGTCGAGATCAAATTCCTTTGCCATTGCCTCTGCATCAGTCTTTGCAGCCATCTTGTCTTCCTTGGTCGGCTCGGCAGTGGTTCCGTCCTCGTTGGTTTCAGCATAATCGGAAGGCTTAGCAGTGTAGAGATAGAAGGAAACAACATCAAAGTCTTCCGGACTCTGCTCGTAGCGCGCGGTGATCTCCGCATCGGTATAGCTCAGGCTGTCCGGATAATGCGAAGCGGTATGGACGACGATCATATAGTTACGGTAGCCCTCTTCATCGCAGCCGTCACCAAATACGCGGGCATAAAGCTCATCCGGCTTCTCTCCCTGCGCAGTTGCGATTCCGGCAATCTCCTCGATCTCGGAGTCGATCTCTGCAAGATCCTCCTCATCGAGCGTATAGCCTGCCGCAACAGCCTCGTTGTAGATCGCATAAGTCTCAACAATGGTATCCTTCGTCGCGGAAGCGAAGACCTGCGCCCAGGTCACATCCTCATAAACGCCTTCTTCGTTCGCCTGATAGTCAGCCAAGTACGAGGTGTCAACGCCGAAGATCGACAGATAGGTCAGCGCATTGGATGTGACGTTCTGCTTATCCAGCGTCGTGGAAGTATCGATTCCTAAATAGCTTGCGTAGCTCGTAAAGGAACTGACGGTGCTGTTATAGAAGAAGTTAAACTCAGGAACCTTGACCTCATGGGAGCCGACGGTAAGCACGGTACGGCTGCGCTGATAGGCGCGGAAGCCGAAAATACCTCCGAATACCAAAGCCACGATCAGCAATATGCTGATTGCAAGGATCCAGCCTTCAGACAGCTTCTTCTTTGTTTTCTTCTCGGGCACGGACGCAGGTACATTGCTATCCTGCCGCTTTTTTCTTTCACGGGAAGCGCTCATTTTTATTACCTCTCATTCGTGGAAATCTTCGAGCATGATCGCTCGAATATACAACAGTAGACATTATAACTTCAATTTCCGTTTCTTGCAAGTAGAAAGTGCAAAATCCGCAAAAAGTTTTGAAAAAAATTCATCGCACTCCGAAAAAGCACTTTCACAGCCTATGTACAGCCAATGAAAAAGGCGGCTTACGCCGCCTGTAACCCCGCTTTGGCCGTGTAGCTCCGATTATAACCTGCACAATATGGCAGGTGGGTTGTCTCTCCGCGTCTTAGCTGCTTCCAACATCCATTCACGGTCGAAGCCGGAACGGGAGGCCTGCAATCCGAGGCGGAAGTCCGACATCCCTTCAATTTGATGTGGGTTTAAAGGGAGCTATCACGCACCAAGCAGGGAACTTTATTACAATCTGAACGTCAAAAGCGCAGGATCAATCCTCGTCTGTCTCCTCTTCGTCGTCGTCAAACAGGGATTGCATCAAAAGATCATAGACGGTATTCAGCTCATCCTCATCCTCCACGGCAATCAAAATCGGATCCCCGTCTTCCGTGACGGATTTTAAAATGCTGACCTCCAGTTCCTCCGCGTTCTCATCAGCGTCGGCGGGCGTAAGCGCAAGATATTCCGCGCCGCGATAGGTCACGGAAGACAAAACCTCAAGCTCGTATTCCACGCCGTCTTCATCGGTAATGGATATAATGTTTGCGCCATAGTCTTGCTCCATAAGGAAGTACCTCCTGTGTTTCTCTTTTGTTATTCTACTCCGCTTTGCGCGGAAAATCAAGAGGAAATCGGGCGAAACATTAGCACAGAAAATTTTTCCTGCGCCGAACGCAGTTTTTCACGCCCCGTTTCTTCCCTTTCTGAGAAAATAGAGGAATTCGGAAAAAGCGTATGTGAAGCGATCTTGCCGTAAAAATCAAACTACCTTTTCCCCGTTTGCTCTTAGTTTCTCAAAAAGTCGGAAAAATATCAAACAAAAAAAGCACTAATACAGATTTGACAAGCGTGATATAATTATAAAGATAGTGATAATGGGTTTTAATTGCTGTCTAACGACGGGACGTACGATAAACCCTTGCATGCAGCGCGCCGACGGCGCATATTAAATGCCGCAAGTATGCATGCCGCGTTCCATGCGGCGATTTCCGCTCTATGTTATAGATCAAATGCCGATATTTCAGAAAGTGAGGGTTTCCAATGGCAAAGAATCCGCAGATGCCCGCAAAGCAGCCGCATATTGCATGGCGTATCACCCGCGTCGTTTTGCATATTCTCGGTAAGGTCCTTCTTTGGGCAATGATCATTGCCGGAACGGCAGCGTTGATTGCCGCAATCGCAGGCACGATTTTTATGACAAAATTTTCCGATTATCTCAAGCAGGATGTCATTCCCAAAAGCAGAGAATATGCGGAGTCTCTCGAGCTGGACAATATTTCGCTGGCGCAGACCTCGATCATTTATTATTTTGATTCGGACAGCGGCGAGTATCGCGAATTGCAGCAGCTCTATGCTACGCAAAACCGCATTTGGGTCTCTTATGATGAGATTCCGTCGGATCTGGTGCACGCCGCAATTGCCATCGAGGATAAGCGCTACTTGGAGCATGACGGCGTTGACTGGCTGCGTACACTGTCCGCCGTGCGCAACTTCATCGGCGGCGACTCCTCCTTCGGCGCTTCGACGATCACGCAGCAGCTCATCAAGAATCTCTCGCAGGAGGACGATATCACCGTTAACCGCAAGGTACAGGAGATTTTCCGTGCCCTTGCCGTTGAGGAGCGCTACACCAAAACCGAAATCATGGAATGGTATCTCAATACCATCTATCTCGGTGAGGGCTGCTACGGTGTACAGAGCGCCGCAGAGGTCTATTTCGCCAAAGATGTCGGAGAACTGACAGCCGCTGAGTGCGCGAGTCTCATTGCCATCACAAACAATCCCTCTCTTTACGATCCGTATGTCAATCCCGAGGGGAACCGCCGCCGTCAGCTCATTATTCTCGACGAGATGTACGCTCAGGGCTACATTGAAACGGAAGCGGAGTTAGAGGCTGCAAAAGCACAGGAGATGGTCTTCCATAACGGTCGTTATGACGAAGAGACCTATGTCTGCGGTAATTGCGGCTTTGAAGGGCCTCGCAGCGAATATATCGAGCAGGAGGAGGACGCATATTTCTGCCCGAACTGCAATACGCAAAACTACGCTGTAGACGATAACAACGCCTATTCCTACTTTGTGGACACGGTCTACCGAGATGTGGTCAACGATCTTTGCGACAAATATGATCTGAGCGAGCAGGCGGCGGTGCAGAAGCTTCTGACCGGCGGTTACCGCATCTACTCGACCTATGATCCCAAAGCGCAGGAGCTGGTCGACCGTGTGTACGAGAACCCCGACAATGTGCCGAATACCGTCAGCACGCAGCAGCTCCAATCCGCCATTGTTCTGATTGATAACAAGACGGGCGATATTATCGCCATGTCCGGCGGCGTAGGCGAGAAGGAAGGCAGCCTTTCCCTCAACCGTGCAACACAGAGCAAGCTGCCGACGGGCTCCTCCATCAAGCCGATTGCCGTTTACGCTCCCGCGCTTGATGCGGGTATTATCACCCCGGCAACCGTTTTTGAAGATTCGCCGTTTTATGACGACACCTCTTGGCCGAAAAACAGCAGCGGCAGCTATAGCGGCCCCTGCCTTGTGCTGCGCGGCGTCGCCGCCTCTCTGAACACCATCTCCGTAAAGACGCTGGACGCGCTCGGCACCCAGAACAGTTATGATTTCCTCACCCAAAAGATGGGAATCACCACGCTGGTTGACTCCCTCGAGCGCGGCGGTCAGCATTACACCGACATTGCCTACGCGCCTTTGGGGTTGGGCGAGCTGACCTACGGTTTGACCGTGCGTGAAATGACGCAGGCTTACTCCGTGTTCGCGAACAACGGCGTGTTCCGTGAGGCGCGCACCTATACGCTGGTCGTCGATCCCGAGGGCAACACTGTTTTGGAGAACACGCAGGAGAGTCA
Organism: Oscillospiraceae bacterium; assembly: GCA_016302005.1. Next base: position 10,636 of record JAEDOK010000005.1, read on the forward strand.
CACCGCCATCAGTGAAAAGGCAAACTACTATATGACCTATATGTTGGAAAACGTCGTTTCCAGCGGCACCGGTACGCCTGCATATATGAGCAATATGGCAGCCGCAGGCAAAACGGGCACCTCCAACAACAACCAAACCCGCTGGTTTGCAGGCTATACACCTTATTACACCGCGGTGGTCTGGTGCGGCTACGACGAGCCGGAAGAGGTCATTCTCTCCGATTCGTGGACGAATCCCGCCATCGTAATGTGGAATCAGGTCATGAAGCCGCTGCATGAGGGGCTGGAGTACCGCTCCTTCCCGCAGCCCGATGGCGTAGGCTACTATTCCGTCTGCTCTGATTGCGGTATGCTGGCAGCCGAGGCTTGCGAGAAGGACGTCCGCAGCAACGGGCAAAACCGTGTAACGACCGTGCGTCTGTTCTGGCAGGATGCGCCGAAGGAGAAATGCACCTGTCATACGATGGTCAAGATCTGTGAGGCCTCCGGTAAGATCGCAAACGAATATTGCGAGCATGTTGAGGGCAACACCGTTACAGAGCGAGGCATGCTCATCTTCAACAAGGATTGGAAGGTCAACAAGGACGAACCCTATGTCTATAATGAGAAGGATGAGGGCTCGTTCTGCACCCTGCATACTGCGGACTCCACGCGTCCTTCTACCGAGGATCCCACTGACCCGAGTACGGAGCCAACTGCGCCGACCGAACCGACCGAACCGACCGATACAACGGAGCCGACCGAGGCACCGCAGCCATCCACCGACCCCGCCGCCGCGCTCCCGCCGGATGAGGCGCCGTGGTATGCCCGGCGGAGGATCCAAAACGCATAAATCAATAGATTATAGACAGCAGGAGAAGCCCCATGTGGATTGCAAAGCATTGGAAGGACTATGAAGTCCTCGATACCTCCGACGGAGAGAAACTCGAACGTTGGGGAAAATACTATCTGGTTCGCCCTGACCCGCAGGTCATTTGGGCGACACCGAAGCAGCACACGCGCTGGCGTAGCTATGACGCCCGCTACGCCCGTTCGACCAGCGGCGGCGGTCAGTGGTCGCAGCATAAGCTTCCCGAGCGCTGGCAGATTCGCTACCGTGATCTGACCTTCAATGTAAAGCCGATGAATTTTAAGCACACGGGAGTCTTTCCCGAGCAAGCGGTCAACTGGGACTTTATTGATGCCCAGATCCACTCTGCGGGTCGTCCCGTCAGCGTTTTGAATCTCTTTGCCTACACCGGCGGCGCAACGCTTGCCGCCGCAAAAGCCGGCGCGTCCGTTTGCCATGTGGACGCGGCAAAGGGCATGGTAGCATGGGCGCGGGAGAACGCAACCTCGTCGGGTCTGTCCGAGGCGCCGATTCGCTGGATCATTGACGACTGCGCAAAATTTGTCGAGCGCGAGATCAAACGCGGCAGGCGTTATGATGCCGTGATCATGGATCCCCCCTCTTACGGTCGGGGACCCTCCGGTGAGATTTGGAAGCTGGAAAAGGATCTTTATCCGTTTCTGAAGCTGGTAGCGGGCGTACTGTCGGACAAGCCGCTCTTTTTCATCATCAATTCCTACACGACCGGGCTTGCGCCGTCCGTGCTGACCTGTCTTTTGGACACCATCCTCACGCCCCGCTTCGGCGGGCAGACTGTCTCGGAGGAATTGGGTCTACCCGTGACAGAGTCCGGCATTGTGCTTCCCTGCGGCGCTTCCGCACATTGGACGGCGGAGAGGAGGGACGCAGGATGAGCGAGGCAATCAAAATTGCCGATTTGCACTTTTCCTACGCCTCGCAGACGGGAGAACTGCCTCTGAAGGTCTTTGACGGGCTTGACCTGGCGATTGCGCAGGGCAGCTTCGTCGCCGTACTCGGGCATAACGGCTGCGGGAAATCGACATTGGCTAAGCATTTAAACGCCATTTTGCTGCCGGAGGGCGGCAGCGTCAGCGTTTTCGGCATGGATACCAAGGATGAGGCGCTCCTGCTCAACATTCGCCGCACCGTCGGCATGGTATTTCAAAATCCCGACAATCAAATGGTCGCCAATGTCGTCGAGGAGGATGTCGCCTTTGCCCCCGAAAACCTCGGCGTTCCGTCGGAGGAGATCCGTAAGCGAGTCGACGACGCGCTCAAAGCCGTCGGTATGTACGAATACCGCAAGCACGCGCCACACCTGCTCTCCGGCGGACAGAAACAGCGCGTCGCCATCGCGGGCGTGATCGCCATGCAACCGCAGTGCATCGTCCTTGACGAGCCGACAGCGATGTTGGACCCCCATGGGCGCGAGGAGGTCATTCGCACCATTGAGCGTCTGAATAAAGAAAAAGGCATTACCGTTGTGTTGATCACCCATCATATGACCGAAGCGATCCGCGCTGACCGTGTGATCGTCATGGATGAGGGTAAGATTCTGACCGACGGCACGCCGAAAGAGGTGTTTACGCAGGTGGAGCTGCTGCGTAACGCGGGCTTAAGCGTTCCGGCAACCACGCAGCTCCTTTATGAGCTGAACAAGGCAGGCTGCAATCTGCCGCCGGACGCGCTTTCCACAGAAGAATGTGCGCAGGCACTTTACGCAATGCTAAAGGCTTGACCACAAGGAGGAACCACATTTGTCTGCAATCATCGAGGTGCAAAACCTCTGCCATACCTACAGCGTCGGCACACCCTTTGAGCACGCCGCTGTGAAGCATATTTCCTTTTCCGTGGAGAAGGGTGAGTTTCTGGGACTGATCGGGCACACCGGCTCCGGGAAATCCACACTGATCCAACATTTGAACGGGCTGCTCAAGCCGACCGAGGGCGATATTCTCCTCTGCGGCGAGAGCATTTGGAAGGATAAAGAGACGACCCGCGCGGCGCGTTTTCGCGTCGGGCTGGTCTTTCAATATCCGGAATACCAGCTTTTTGAGGAAACGGTATATAAGGATATCGCCTTCGGTCCGAGGAATATGGGGCTGAAGGAGGAGGAGATCCAAAATCGTGTCCTGCGTGCAATCGGATTTGTCGGGCTGGACGCGTCCGTTTTGGACAAGTCTCCCTTTGATCTTTCCGGCGGGCAAAAGCGCCGCGTTGCCATCGCGGGCGTAATCGCCATGGAACCGGAAATTGTGATTTTTGACGAGCCGACCGCCGGTCTTGACCCCGCCGGCTGTGCTTCCCTGCTGGAAAACATCCACGCCTACCAAGCTTCTGCGCAGGCGACCGTGATCATGGTCAGCCATTCGATGGATGAGGTCGCCGCGCTTGCGGATCGTCTGCTCGTATTGAACGAGGGCAGCGTCGAAATGCTCGGCGCACCGAAGGAGGTCTTTTCTCACGCGGAGCGCCTGCGTGAGATCGGTCTTGCCGTTCCGCAGATCACCTCCCTGTTTTTACGCCTGCGGGAGTTGGGTGTCAATGTTGACCCCGCGACCTATACCGTAGCGGATGCCCTGCATCAGCTTCTTCTCCTGAAGGGGGGCAAGACCGATGCTTAAAGACATTACCCTCGGGCAGTATTTCCCGGGAGATACCGTAATCCACCGTCTTGACCCGCGTACCAAGCTCTTGATGGTCATTATTTATATTGTCGCGCTGTTCCTTTGCAAATGGTTTGTCTCCTATGCCGTCGCGCTTCTCTTTTTGGTGACTGCCGTCGCCCTGTCCAAGATTCGTCCAAAGGCGCTGTTTAAGGGCTTGAAGCCGCTGCTCATTATCATTATTTTTACGGCCGTCTTGAACCTTTTCTATACTGACGGCACGGTTTTGGTGAAATTTTGGATCTTTAAGATCACCCGAGAGGGCATTATGAATGCCGTTTTCCTGGTGCTGCGTATTATGCTGCTGGTCATGGGCACCTTTTTGCTCACCTATACCACCTCTCCCATTGCGCTGACGGACGGCTTGGAGTCGCTCCTCTCTCCATTGAAAAAGCTGCATTTTCCTGTGCATGAGCTTGCAATGATGATGAGCATTGCGCTGCGCTTCATCCCGACCTTGATTGAAGAGACCGACAAAATCATCTCGGCGCAGAAGGCGCGCGGTGCGGATTTCGAAACCGGTAACATCTTCCGTCGCGCCAAAGCACTGATTCCGATTCTCGTACCTCTGTTTGTCAGCGCATTTCGGCGGGCAGACGAGCTGGCAACGGCAATGGAATGCCGCTGCTATCACGGCGGGCAGGGGCGCACCAAGCTCAAGCAGCTCCGTTACCGCAGGCGCGATGTGCTCACGCTTCTGCTCGGCGCCGTTCTGTTGTCCGGCGTGATTGTACTGCGCCACTATGGGCTTTAAAGAAACTTCGGGAGGGATTTCCTTGCGGAATATCGCCTTATTCTTGAAATACGACGGCATCGCCTATCACGGCTGGCAGGTGCAGAAAAACGCCCGCTCCGTAGCGCAGACGCTGGAAGAAGCGACCGCTGCGGTTGTCGGGCACAGGGTGCATCTGACCGGCTGCGGTCGCACCGACGCAGGCGTTCACGCCAGAGTCTATGTGGCAAATTTTCGCACGGAGGCGCGGATCCCGACCGACCGCCTCCCCTACGCGCTCAACACCCATCTTCCCGACGACATTGTGGTATATGACGCGCGAGAGATGCCGGACGGCTTTAACGCCATCGGCTCGTGCATCCGCAAGGAGTATACTTATCAAATTTATAATTCCCACATTCGCGATCCGTTTTATGTGAATCGTGTTTGGTTTTATCCCAAGCATTTAGACGAAGGCGTGATGCAGGAGGCGGCGGCGCAGTTCGTCGGCACCCACGATTTCGCCGCCGTGCGCTCGGTAGGGACGGAGGTTCGTTCCACGGTGCGCACTGTGCATCATTTTGAGGTTGAGCGTAAAGGCGACCTGCTTTTCTTCCGCGTCTGTGCCAATGGCTTCCTTTACAATATGGCACGAGCGATGGTTGGTACGGTGGTCTATGCTGCCGAGGGTAAGCTCGCCCCAACCGACATAGGTAAGATCCTTTCGGATGGCAACCGCACCGCTGCGGGACCTACCGTACCCGCAGGGGGGTTATACATGACGCAGCTTTGGTATGATGACGGGGAGGTGAAATTCCATGTCCGATAAAACAGAGATCCAATTTGTCGAAGAAACGCCGGAAGAGCGCAAGCCCTCCGCAAAAAAGCGCTGGCTGATTTTTGCCGGTGTTTTACTGCTGATTCTCCTTCTATTGGCGTGGTTTTTGCTTTCGAACAGCACCTCGCTCGATGGAGTGAAGCGTTTTTTCCTCTATCTCGGCAAGGATGAGGCACAATACGGCAGGCTGCAATTTGAAAGCTACGGCACTTGCAGCTATGCTTTGGCAGACGGTCGCTTCGCTGTAACGACACAGGGCGGCGCGACCCTCTTTGCCGAGGACGGTAGTGCGTTATGCCGCGTGCAAGGGAGCTTTTCTAACCCCGCCATGAAAAGCGCAGACAGCTTTTTATTGCTCTATGACATCGGCGGAACTCGACTCGTTTTGCTCAACAGCGAGGGCGACACGCTCCTTGACACCACAGCCTCAGGCGAGATCTACGACGCGGAGCTGTCTCCCGAAGGCTATATCAGCGTGCTTTGCGAGGGCACAAATTGCCGCGCCTCTCTAACGGTGTATACCAAAAACGGCGCTACACCCTATGTTCGTAATTCCAAGAATCATTATCTCAACACCTGCGCCGTCTCTCCCGACGGGAAATACGCCGCCGTATCCACACTGGGGCAGCAGGATATTTCCTTTACCGGAACGGTACAGCTTCTGGAAACCGATCAAGAGGAGATCGCGGCAGAGCTCTCCCTCGGATCGCAGATGATCTACGAACTTCGTTTCTTAACGAACAAGCGCTTGTGTGCCATTGGGGAACAGCGCATTGTTTTCTTTGAAACGGACGGTACCGTTCTTTGTGAATACGAAGAGGACGACGGAGTACTCGTCAGCTACAGTTTTGACGGGGACGGCTTTCTCACCCTTGCCTATGACTTATACGATACCGAAGGCGGCAGCCGTCTTGTCACCCTAGACGACACGGGGAAAGAAATCGCCGCTGTCCGCTTGTCGCGTTCCCCTACCCATATCAGCGCCTACGGCGGATATGTTTGTATCCTGAATGAGCAGGAGCTTCTGATCTATGACCGCTCCCTGACGCTGAAAAACCAAACGGAAAACGCAGGCTATCTTGCCGCTTTGGTCCGCTCGGACGGCACCGCATTGTGTGTGTCCTCCGGCGAAGCGGTTCTCTATATTCCCTGACGCTCCATTCCACAAGGAGGAATTCTATGAAACCCACACTGTGCAGCAGATGTAAAAAGAATGTTGCTGTGATCTTTATCACCAAGGTTGAAAACGGCAAAAGCACAAATGAGGGACTTTGTCTGAAATGTGCAAAGGATCTCGGCATCAAGCAGGTCGATGAGATCGTCGAGCGCATGGGCATCACTGACGAGGATCTTGAAAGCCTGAACGGTGAAATGATGTCTCTGATGCAGCCGGAGGAAGACGAGGATGAGGACGATATCGGCAGCCGTACCGCAACCTTCCCGCACATGAACCGTCTGTTCGGAAACGCCGGAGAGATCGTGCCCAAAGAGGAGTCAAAGGAAAAATCGAAAGAGCCGCAGTCTGACAAGCCCAAGAGCAAAAAACATAAGTTTTTGGACACCTACTGTCTCAGTCTGACGGGGAAAGCGCGCGCCAACGCAATGGATCAGATCATCGGGCGCGAGGTCGAGACGGAACGCGTCGTACAGATCCTGAACCGCCGCCAGAAGAACAATCCCTGTCTGATCGGCGAGCCGGGCGTCGGCAAGACAGCCATCGCGGAAGGACTTGCCCAGCGTATTGTCGCAGGCAACGTCCCCTTTAAGCTCCGCGACAAGGAGGTTTATCTGCTCGATCTGACCTCTTTGGTCGCAGGCACGCAGTTCCGCGGACAGTTTGAAAGCCGTATGAAAAGTCTCATTGCCGAGGTAAAAGCCTGCGGAAACATCATTCTCGTCATTGACGAGGTGCATAATCTTGTCGGCGCTGGCGACGCGGAAGGCTCCATGAGCGCCGCGAACATTCTAAAGCCCGCTCTCTCGCGCGGCGAAATTCAGGTCATCGGTGCGACGACCTTCGCAGAATACCGGAAGTATATCGAAAAGGACGCCGCCTTGGAGCGCCGCTTCCAGCCCGTAACCGTGGCGGAGCCGACAATTGAGGAGGCCGTCGCCATCATCCGCGGCATCTCCCATTATTACGAGCTGTATCACGGTGTCAAAGTCACACCCGAAATCGCAAGGCAAGCAGTCATTCTCTCCGAGCGCTATATCACCGATCGTTTCCTCCCCGATAAAGCCATCGACCTGCTCGATGAAGCCTGTTCCGACCTCAATCTGCACACCAAGGAGATCTCCGACCTTGCCGAAAAGCGCAAGGAACGGGACGATTATAACCTCGAGATCAAAATGCTCACCGAGGATACCGAGCATGAGAATTTTGAGCGTCTTGCGCTGCTGCGCAGCAATGTTCTGCGCTTAAATCAGGAGATCGCCGCATTGGAGGCGAAGCCCGCGCCCGTATTGACGATGGAAAATCTTGCCCGTGTGATCGAGATGTGGACGAAGATCCCCGCGAGCAAGATCCGCGCGCAGGAATATGAGCAGCTCCGCACCTTGGAGGAGCGCCTGAAGAAGCGCATTGTCGGGCAGGATGAGGCAATCCGCGCTGTCGCCTCCGCGATTCGCCGTAACCGCGTCGGCATAGCAACGAAAAAACATCCCGTCTCGTTTATCTTTGTCGGCTCCACGGGCGTAGGCAAGACAGAACTGGTCAAAACGCTTGCAGACGAGCTGTTTGACTCCGTGGATTCCCTCGTGCGGCTGGATATGTCGGAATATATGGAACGTCACTCCGTCTCGAAGCTGATCGGTTCGCCTCCCGGCTACGTCGGCTACGACGAGGCGGGGCAGTTGACGGAGAAAATCCGCCGTAAGCCCTACAGCGTCATCCTGTTTGACGAGCTGGAAAAGGCGCACCCCGATGTACTCAATGTGCTTTTGCAAATTCTCGACGACGGACGCATCACCGACGCACAGGGCAGAGTGGTCAACTTTGAAAATACCGTCATCGTAATGACCTCAAACGCCGGCTCCGAGCGCAAGGACGGATCCGTGGGCTTTGCCCGCAGCATGTCCGAGCAGAGCAAGGAAAAAGCAATGAAGGCGCTCCGCGATTTCCTGCGTCCCGAATTCCTCAACCGCGTAGACGAGATCGTCTGCTTCAACAAGCTGACGGAGGAGAATTTCCGCGGCATTGCGTCGATCATGCTCGGCGAGCTGCGCGAGAATTTAGACGAGCACGGCATCAACCTGACATGGGACGACAGTATCCTTGACTACCTCGTCAAAGAGTCCTATTCTCTCACCTACGGCGCGCGGAATCTCCGCCGCACCATCCAGCGTGAGCTGGAGGACGCAATCGCGGAGAAGATCATTGACAGCTATGAGAACCCCATCACGCAGATCAAGCTGACGGCAGACGACGAACAGGTCAGCATTCTGTCGCTGTAAACAAAGTAACAGAAAGAGAGGATCCACTGTGAAGCATCCGATCAAAGCGGCGTTCTTTGACATTGACGGGACGCTTGTTTCGCTGAAATCAAAGGTCTATCCACCCTCGACCGCTGTCGCCTTAAAGCGCCTGCGCGAAAACGGCGTTTTGCTGTTTGTCGCGACGGGTCGTTCGCGGTTTGAGATCCAAAGCGAACACCTGCTCGACGGGCTGGAATTTGACGGCTATCTGACCAATAACGGGCAAGATGCCTACGACGCAGCGGGCACCTTGCTTTACGGCAAGCCCATCGCGCCTGACGAAGCCGCCGCCGTCTTGGACTGGGCGGAGAAAAACGGGCACGCCTGCTGGATGGTCAGCTCGGAAAAGAGCCGCCTGAACCGCAGTAATGCACGCGTCTGCGAGGCAATGGAAGCCATTCACACCCGTCTGCCCGAGATTGGTGATCTGCGCGAAATGCTGAAAACGCCGATCTATAAAATTGTCCTCTTTCTGACGCATGAGGAGATGAAAGTCCCGATGGCGCTTGTCCCGCACTGCCGCACGACACAGTGGTTCGAGCTTGGGCACGACGTCATCTCCTTAGACGGCGGCAAGGAGAACGCTATGGCAGACATTCTCGCGCGTTACGGCATCCCGCAGAGCGAGAGCATTGCGTTCGGCGATTCGGAAAACGACATTGCCATGCTCCGCGCCGCAGGAATCGGCGTTGCTATGGGAAACGCCACCAAAGAAGCCATGGATGCCGCCGATTACGTCACGGACGACTGCGACGATGACGGACTCCTTCATGCGTTGGAGCATTTTTCACTCATCTAATCAAAAACGCACGGGCAGCCGCCCGTGCGTTTTTGGGATAGATGGAAAATAATTACTGCTGTGTGTAGGGTCACATGAGTACGGAATAGACCAGATATGCGATATACCCGCTGACCATGATAACGCCCTGTGCTCTGTGGAATTTTTTGAAGAGCAGCGTCGGAAGCAGCGCAACTGCCGCTATGGCAAAGCAAACAGGCATGTCTAACGCGACGCTGGCGTTGGGAACCGTCAGCGTCCCGCCGGAGATGAACGCGCAGATAGGCAGGATCATCGTGATATCAATGATATTCGCGCCGATGATGTTGCCCACGGACATACTCCCCTGCTTTTTGACCAGGGAGGTAATCGCCGTAACCAGCTCCGGCAGCGATGTGCCGATGGCAATGAGCGTGATGGCAATAATGCGCTCCGGCACGCCGATCAGCTTTGCAAGATATTTTCCGTTATCCACCAGCAGGTTCGAGCCGATCGCCAGCGCAGCCGCGCCGAGGACAAATTTGAGAAGGTTGATCAGCAGGATCTTTTTCGTCACCTGCGGGCGCTCATTCTTCTCCTTCTGCTTGGAAGCGGAGTAAACATTCTCAACGATAAAGGCAACAAACAGCGCAAACAGCAGAACGGAGTCCCAAATCGTCACCGTTCCGTCCAAGCAGACCATCAGCAGCGTGAAGATGCTCATGAGCATCATAGCGGATTTCATGCCGATCTGCGCACGTTTGATTGCCATCGGTAAGAAGATGACGGACACGCCCATGATCAAGCCGGTGTTTGCCGTGACGGAGCCGATTGCGTTGCCTATGGCGATTTCGGTGCTTCCGCCCACTGCGGCAATGGACGAGGCGAAAACCTCAGGCAGCGTCGTTGCAATCGAGACGACTGTTGCGCCGACAATAAACTTCGGAATGCCGGACGCCTCCGCCATCCATGTCGCCGCATCAACAAAGACATCGCCGCCCTTGATAATCAGACCAAGACCGAGTAAGAACAATAATATTGCGGACACGGTTTCCCAAGACATGAAATGCTCCTCCTAATGTAATCTTTCCGAAAAAACAAAAAAGACCTTTGGCACAATGCCAAAAGTCTCGTTCCTAACCAAAGTAAGGCGCATGACCACCGAAAAAATTCGGGCGGTTGTTGACCATGCGATTTTAACTACTCCCTCTTAACAGGATGATTATAGCAGTTATTTCCCATTTTGTCAAGCATGACCTTTTCAAACACGCAAAATCCCGTAACAGAATGCCTTGACGCAAAACATCCTCATCTCAATATATATGTCACTTCACTATACCCCCATTTTCCGGTCTTTTTCGATCAATCCACAACAGCATTCTTGCTTCTCCGAAAATAATTTGCTATAATATCCATGCTTATCATGCATGGAATTTTGCTATTTTCCGTGTAAATTCCGTTAAGGAGGCGTTTTCCATCAAGCAAAAGAAGAATGAGAGACTTTTCCGTCATCTTGGAAAGTGTCTCGGAAGCTACAAGCGCTGGACAATCGCGGCAGCGATCTTCGGCGGTGTCGAGGTCATATTGGAGATATTGATGCCCATTTTAATGTCCGTGATCGTGGACGGCGGTCTGTATCGGGAGGAGGACTTTATTCTGCGTTCTCTCTTTCCCGACACACTGGTTGCAAATCGCAATCGCTTTGTCCTCGTTGTCGGCGCGGTGATGGTCTTTGTCGCCTGCCTTTCGATGCTCTGCGGGCTGTTGAGCGCCCGCTGTTCCGCAGTTGCCAGTCAAGGCTTCGCGAAGAATTTGCGGAGCAACCTGCTGCAAAAGATTCAAGGCTTCTCCTTTTCCAACATAGACCGTTTTTCCACGCCGAGCCTTATCACCCGTGGGACGACCGACGTCAATACCGTCCGTACCTCCATGCACCAGCTTCTGCGCACGTTTTCCCGCTCCCCGATCATGCTGGTCATGGCAACCCTGATGGCATTCACCATTGCGCCGCGACTCGCACTGATCTTTCTGCTCTCCATCCCGCTGCTCGCGGGCATACTGATTATATTGATGAAGATCGGGCAGCCGCGTTTCAAGCGGATGCTGCGAAAGACGGATGCCATGAACCGCGCCGTGCAGGAAAATCTTGTCAGCAGCCGCGTTGTCAAAGCCTATGTCCGCGGTGACTACGAGTCCGAACGCTTCCGTGACACCGCTGAGGAGCTGCGTCAGGCAACGCTCTCCTCCTCCCGCCTGTTCACGCTGACCGGTCCGATCCAAATGCTCATCATGTGGGGTTGCACCATTCTTCTGCTCCTGTTCGGCGGCAGAGAGATCATCTTCCACACCACCGGGCTTTTGACCGGCGAGCTTGTCAGCCTCGTCTCTTACGCAACTCAGGCGGTCAGCTCTCTGACGGCGATCTCTTGGCTCATCATGTCCATGTCCCGCGCCCAGGCTTCTCTTGTGCGAATCAACGAGGTCTTCGACGAATCACAGGATATTGCCGACGGTCCCTGCGACGAGCCGGTAAAGGACGGCAGCGTCGGTTTTGAGGATGTCTGCTTCAGCTATACCAAGAATGCGGACAAGCCCACCCTCGATCACATCACCGTCCATATTCGCAGCGGCGAGACGCTCGGAGTCATCGGCGGCACGGGCGAGGGAAAATCCACATTTGTCAACCTGATCCCGCGCTTTTATGACACGCTTTCCGGAATCGTGCGCGTAGGCGGGCGCGATGTAAAGGACTATACGCTCAAAGCGCTGCGTGACGGCGTGTCGATGGTGCTGCAAAACGGCACGCTCTTTTCCGGCACGATTGCCGATAATCTCCGATGGGGCAAGCCCGACGCAACCCTTGCGGAAATGCAGGAGGCGTGTTCCATTGCCTGTGCGGACGAATTCATCGACCGCTTTGCCGACGGCTATGAAACGATGCTCGAGCAAAACGCCGCCAACCTATCCGGCGGTCAGAAGCAGCGCCTCCGTATCGCCCGCGCTGTCATAAAGCATCCGAAAATTCTGATTCTTGACGATTCCACCAGCGCCGTAGATATGACGACCGACGAGCATATCCGCAGCGCGCTGCGCACCGCTCTGCCGGGCACAACGAAAATCATCATTGCGCAGCGTATCGCCTCTATTATGGCGTGCGACCGTATCCTCGTTTTGGACGAGGGAAAGCTTTCGGATATCGGAACGCATGAGGAGCTGATGTCGCGCAGCCATATCTATCGTGATGTCTATCAAAGCCAAATGCGAGAGGAGGCGGCTGTACATGGCGAAGGTTGAGCTGCGAAATTACCGCAAGGCACGCACGCCGTTCCGTACGCTCCTGCGCCTGTTCCGTTATTTTAAGCACTGCCGTCCCATTTTGATCTGCGCGCTTCTTTCCATCCTTGTCTATACCGCCGCAACTGTTGCTTCCTCCTATTGTATGCGGCCACTGGTCAATTTGCTGGAGGGCAGCGGTCTGACCCCGAATGAGACACAGGCAAAGTATCTTGCCCTATTGCTCGGGCTGGCAGGACTTTATCTGTTGAGCGCAGTGACGAATTATCTGCTGAACCGTCTGATGCTGGAATGCAGCACGGTCATCATGCGCGAGCTGCGCACGGAGCTTTTTGCGAAAATGCAGCGGCTTCCCATCAGCTACTTTGACGAGAATACCAACGGCAGCCTCATGAGCTATTTCACAAACGATATTGAAGCAACGAATGAGCTATTACAGCACAGCATCACGCAGCTTCTGATCTCCGTGATCTCTCTGATCGGTACAATTGCCATGATGCTTGTGTTAAGCATGAAGCTCTTTGCTATCATGGTTGTTCTCGGCGCGATTGTCACCGTTGTTGTGCGCATCACGACAAAGATCAGCGCCCGCAGCTACCGGGCGCAGCAGAAAAACGCCGCAGAGGTCAACGGCTATATCGAGGAGATGATCGCCGGTCAGCGCGATATCAAGGTCTTTACGCACGAAGCGGAGGTCATGCGGGACTTTGCCGTCATCAACGAGAAACTGTACGCCTCTGCAACCACGGCAACCACCGTCACCTCCATGGTCGGTCCTATTTTAAACAACCTCTCCCATATTTTCTACGCCCTCACCTGCGCCATCGGCGTGGTTTGGCTTACGGGCGAGGGTACGGGCGGTATCCTTATCACCTTCCTGCAATACATCCGCAATTTTGCCGAACGCGTCAGCCAAATCTCCGAGCAATTCAATTCCATCATGCTCGCCCTTGCCGGCGGAGAGCGTATCTTCGATGTGCTGGATATGCCGGACGAGCTTGACGAGGGCAGCGTCCGTTTAGAGCAGCGCGGCAGAGAATACGACTGGGTGCGCGCCGACGGAACAACGGTTCCTTTGCAGGGAGATGTCCGCTTCCACAATGTCGATTTTTCCTATGTTGAAGGCAAGCCCATCCTGCAAAAGCTCTCGCTTTACGCAAAGCCGGGGCAAA